>CAIKOJ010000062.1 GCA_903829015.1 uncultured Bacteroidota bacterium | reverse complement strand
CGCATCCAGGTGGGCAAATGTAGTTGCTGGAGCCGGATCGGTAAGGTCATCCGCCGGTACGTATACCGCCTGTACGGAGGTAATAGAACCGTTCTTTGTTGAGGTAATACGTTCCTGCATCAGACCCATCTCAGTAGCAAGTGTAGGCTGATAACCCACCGCTGATGGCATACGACCCAGAAGCGCCGACACCTCAGAACCTGCCTGAGTGAAACGGAAGATATTATCTACGAAGAACAGGATGTCTTTTCCTTTACCAGTGCCATCTCCATCACGGAAATATTCTGCTACAGTAAGACCAGAAAGAGCCACACGTGCGCGTGCTCCCGGTGGTTCGTTCATCTGTCCGAATACGAAAGTTGCTTTACTGTCTTTAAGTTCATTCATGTCTACAGAAGCCAGATCCCATCCGCCTTCTTCCATGCTGTGCTTAAATTTATCACCATACTTCACGATGCCTGCTTCGATCATCTCACGCATAAGGTCATTACCTTCACGTGTACGCTCACCCACACCCGCAAATACCGAAAGACCGGCATACGCTTTCGCGATGTTGTTGATCAGCTCCTGGATCAATACAGTCTTACCAACGCCCGCACCACCAAACAAACCGATCTTACCACCCTTTGCGTAAGGCTCGATAAGGTCGATTACTTTGATACCGGTATATAATATCTCTGATGAAGTACTTAAGTTTTCAAACTTTGGTGGTTTGTTATGAATCGGGCGACCACCTGTTTTATCAGGAGCAGGAAGACCGTCGATCGCATCACCGGTTACGTTAAATAGACGTCCGTTGATCTGCTCACCTATAGGCATAGCAATTGCTTTTCCGGTGTCGCGTACTTCAGTGCCGCGTACAAGACCTTCAGTACCGTCCATCGCTACGGCACGAACACTGTCTTCACCCAGATGCTGCTGTACTTCCAGCACCAGTTTGTCGCCGTTCTCACGGGTAAGCTCCAGCGCGTTAAAGATCTCAGGGAGTTTGCTGTCCCCACCAAAATAAACGTCCACTACCGGCCCGATAATTTGTTTGATTTTACCAACGTTTGGCATAAGTATTATTTAATAAATTATATTGAGTAACCTAAATTTTGCGCAAAGGTAATTAAAAAGGAAAAAGGAAAAATTAAAAATAAAAGAAAAAATATTTCCCCGGGGGTAACCGCCGTCTGGCGTAAAATACTCGCATTTGTGATTATGTAATAATATGACGAAAATTCGGGCTGATTAAGTATAAAAGCACTAAAAGGACATATCTCGATGGGTATACCAGCGTACATCTCTTAAAATGAAGCGACTGGCAGGTAGTTTATTATAGGTTTTTCGTAAATTTGTATCAGCTATATTATATGTTAACTACAATTGAAGGATATTACGAAAAAGGACAAGTCATTCTAAAAGAAGACCCACATTTAGCATCTAGGGCGGAAGTGATTGTGACTTTTCTTTCAACAGACGCTAATCCGCCATTACATCGTAAAATGACACTTGGGTTGCTTGAAGGTAAAATAAGTATCTCTGATGATTTCAATGAACCACTGGAAGACCTAAAAGAGTACATGTAAAATGAGGTATTTGTTGGATACGCATGTATGCTTATGGGCTATCGGTGAAAAAGATAAACTTTCCCCAACAGTGCGAAGAATACTAACAGAAGATTCTTCCGCTCAATTATTTGTTAGTCAAATAAGTTTCTTCGAAATAGCGATAAAATTAAAGACAGGAAAATTGGTAGAATTAAATGCCCCACTTTCAGTATTCATAGAGTCAGTTTATGACTCGGGTGCAGGAGTGTTGCCTCTAAAAGATGAACACTTGCAGGTGTATTCTCAAATGGTATTCAACGACCAGCATCGCGACCCTTTCGATCGCTATTTGATTAGTACAGCAATCAGCGAAAATATGGCGATAATAACGAAAGATAAAATGTTTGATTTCTATTCTGACAAGCTTAATATTGTTTGGTAACGGTTATTTATTTTTTCGTCTTTACCAAACGTGTTTTCTTGGCTCACACAACAGTTTGACATTAAAAACGCTGTAGCAAAAAAAACTTGTAGAGATGGTAGGCGTTTCGCCCGAGGATATGATCAATCTCAACGCAATACAGTGAGGCGCTAGATAAACTTAATTGAAGCGTCTATCCAAAAATCGAATAGCTTGATTTGGACAATAAACGTGCAATAATTTTGGCTGCTGTATTACTAATTTGCTTTTCGAGTTACAGGGAGAAACAATCGGATTTTATTGATTGCAAAACCAAATCAAATATTTTAAAAGATACAACAGAACGTGAGATCTTATTTTCGTAAGTAGGAGAATTGGCTAAACGTGTATTTACAAAGGATGAAGCGGTTTCTTTTTTTGCAAATAGAGAGGATTTCAATAAATCATTTATCTTGTGTACTCATTAAAAAAACACAACTCATGGCAAAAAGTAAAAAACTCGCAGACCTCTCTTTCCAAAAAGCAGATGGCTCTATATCGGTTAACCGTAAAAAGTTAGACGAGCAGAAAAAGAAATTAGAGCCCAAAAAGGCATCTGAGCAGGTAGAAAAAAAGCGCAACCAAAAGAATGTTCCTGTCAAGAAGAGCCTGAATGAAGAGAGGGAAAAGAAAAGTGCCAAGCAGCCAACGAAAGCTGAGCAGTCGAAGAAGTTAAGTGAGGCAAGTGAAAAAAAGGCTAGTTCGAGTTCAAAGGTGGAGCAGGCGCGTAAAGAGAAGTCAGCGGTTGCAGGCAAAGGAGAGCAAAAACAGAAAGTTGTAGCGACAGCGAGCAAGGCAGGAGAAAATGCAGAAAAGAAAAAGGCAACCGGAGCCATCAAAAGCAAGGCGGTACCGGTAGGTAAAATAAGAAAAGACGAAGAATTGGCTAAGCAAAAAGTAAAAGCAACTGCACCCGCAAATAAAATAGGTAAAGAAGAACAGAGGGTTAAGAAAAGTGCAAAAGCGACAGCACCAGCTACAAAGAAAGGGGAACAGGAAGTGAAAGCAAAAGCGAAGCCAAATGGAGCAAAGCTGGAGCAACTTAAAAAGAAAGCAAACGATGTAATTGTTGCCGCTAAAAAGGAGCAGCTTATAAAGACTAAAGCTGCGGCTGCTAACAAGGCTGAGCAGAAAAAGAAAATGGCAGGTGCACCTGCGCCGGTTAATAAGAAAGCCCGTTTACGGTCGCGTTAATAAGGCGGCAAATAAATTTTGCGGCCTTTTATCATTCATAAACAATTTTGAAACAGCCGGCATTTTGCCGGCTGTTTTAAGAATAACAGGTAACCACGTACTGGAAACATGAGCCACCAAAAAACACTAATTATTTCTCATTCAGACAACGACGAAGTAGATGCAGTAGCAGAATTTCTTGATGAATCAGAATACTTCGTACTGATCACAGACGAAATACACAGCCGTTACCGTATTTCTGTGTTGCCTAATGAGCGTAGTTTTTCTATTGTTGATGAACATAAGAAAATAACTATCCACTCAAGTGAACTTGCTTCCATCTGGGTGGCATCGACAAAGCATATTTATAACGAGGGTTTTGACAATGATGATGACCTGGCTGTTTTCAACAGCAGGGAGTATTTATCGTTGATAGATGCGCTCATTGTTATAGCTGAAGAAAATGGCTGCTGTATCGTGAATCACCCTAGCGTGACCAATCATGCCGGTGATAAAATAAGGCAACAACTGGTGGCTATGCGGCATGGATTAAAGGTGCCGGATCAGCTGATAACCAATAGAAAGGAAACATTTGCCAGTGCGGCATTTGCCAAAAGAGCAATTTTTAAGCCCATACATTCCAGCAACCTGCACAGTAACCCTACCGACGGAGAGTTATATATGGCTAAGCCGGTTGTTATAACAGAACAAATTTATGCAAGCATCTGCAGCGGGAAACTTGAAGTGGGGGTACCTCATTTTCAGGAAAAGCTGGAAAAGATAACAGAGTACCGTGTGGTGGTTTTTGACGGAAAAGTATATG
>CAIKOJ010000061.1 GCA_903829015.1 uncultured Bacteroidota bacterium | reverse complement strand
GTTGCTGTAGGTGTTGTAGCCTATGCCCCGATAGCCGATGATGAATATATGTGGGCCGCAGGTACCAGTATGGCTTCGCCACAGGTAGCAGGCGGACTTGCACAACTCACGCAGCGATATAAACAACTGAACGGCGGCGCGCAACCCAAAGCCGACGTGCTGAAAACAATATTGCTGAACGGGGCAATGGATCTGGGTAATCCCGGGCCTGACTTCAGTTATGGATTTGGTGTGATGAATGTTTACCGTTCGCTGCAGATAATGGATAATAACCACTACACCACTGGCAATATTGCTAACGGAGATTCACAATCAACTACCATCGTGGTTCCGGCTAATACAGGCCAGTTGAAGGTTATGCTATGCTGGCCCGATGTGCCGGCAAATCCTGTATCATCGAAGGCATTGGTGAATGATCTGGATCTTTCGGTGAGTGACCCATTGGGTGGAAAGCACCTGCCGCTTATATTGGATCCGGCACCGAACAATGTAAACAATCTGGCGGTAGAAGGTACCGACCATCTGAACAATGTGGAACAGGTAACGATCAATAACCCTGCTGCTGGAACATATACTATTAAGACAAAAGGATACAGCGTACCTAAGGGGCCGCAGCGTTTTATAATTGCTTACGACTTTGTGCCTAAAGCCCTTCATCTTACCTATCCTATGGGAGGTGAGCAGCTAGGTAATTATACAACTGCGTTTGACACTATTCGTGTATGCTGGGATGCGGTTAGCGATGGTAATACTTTTAAGGTTGAACTCTCTATCGACAACGGAGCAAACTGGTCGGTACTGTCGGCGTCTGTTCCGGCGGGTGAGCGCCATTTTGGTTTTATTGGTGGTGGCATCAATTCGGGCAAGTGCATGGTACGGTTATCCAGGAATGGTACCAGCGAGGTGGCTACTTCGGGCAGCTTCAGCATCAGCACTCAGCCTGTGGCAAAGCTGGATACGGCTCAGTGCCCGGGTTATGTAAATATTCATTGGTCGCCTGTAACTAATGCTACGTCGTATTACATGTTGTGTAAGAAGGGCTTCTATATGCAGGTCGTCGATTCGGTTACAGACACAGCGTATTCGTTCAAGAATATGTCGCTCACCGAGAAGTCATATGTATCTATGCAGCCGGTAATAGATGGTAAGCCTGCTTTCCGAAGTCTTGCTTTGATCACAACAGCAAATGCCGGAAACTGTACGAAGCCTGTTTCGAACGGAGACCTAATGACCGAAAAACTGATATCTGCCAATGGTGGCCGGGCGCTAACCAAATCGGCTTTTACAGCAAGCTCTATAGTTAAAGTAAGGCTCAGGAATTTGTACAACTCTGCGTGCAGCAATTATAAAGTATCTTATAAAGTAAACGCTGGCGCATGGCAGTCAATAGCCGGACCGTCAAATATCCCAGCGGCAGGTTTCGCTGATATCAACCTGATAGGGGTGCCGATAGCCCCAACAGGTTCACATAATATTATTGTGGCAGTTACAAACCTGGCATTGACTGACCCTAACAAAGCTAATGATACGATTGCATTTACCATCACCAGCCTGCCAAACGATCCAATTAACCTTTCCACACCGTTTGTAGATGGCTTTGAAACAATGGGTGTTGTGACCGCAACGCATGATTCGATGGGCGTATCACCAGATGGTCATTGGGATTTCTCAACCATTGCGCCAACAGGCAGGGTTAGAACCTATGTTAACAATCAACTTAATATAACGGGCAATCGTTCCATTCACCTCGATGCGAGTCAGGTTACATCTACCGGTACATTGAATTCTTTTACAGGTACATTTAATCTCAGTGGTTATGATACAGCCACTACAGAGATCAGAGTAGATTTCGATTACGTGCTGCATGGTATACCACCTTCGGCAATCGGTAATTCGGTTTCGGTGAGGGCGTACGATACACTGCTCTGGAACCCGGTTTATAGTTATGATCGTACAGCATATCCCGGTACACTTACCCGTGTACGGTCATTGTCGCTTACAGATGCAGTAAGGTTTACAGGCCGTAATTTTTCAACAGCATGCCAGGTGGCATTCGTGCAGAATGATACCTCACTGATCGCTGATATGGCTTACGGAAACGGTATGACCATTGATAATTTCAGGATGTATACTGTTGCCAACGATGTATCTGTTGAATCGATATTATCACCGATTCCTACCAACTGCGGGGTTACAACGCCTCAGCCAGTAATTGTTAAGATACGCAATGGCGTTAACTATACACTGCATAATGTGCAGATGTATTACAGTCTGGATGGCGGACCGACCCAGACGGGAACAATAGATTCTATATTGCCAAAGACATCGATTGACTATTCTTTTCTGCAAAAGATCACGTTGGCTGGTGGCACTACACATTCGCTGAATGTGTGGCTGAGTGTGGCGGGAGACACGTATAATACCAATGACAGTATACTCAACTACCATATACGCAACAGTGCTATTGTTACCACGTTCCCGTATCTCGAGAACTTTGAACAGGGCGATGGAGGATACTTTGCTGAAGGCTACAAACCAACATGGCAATTTGGTACGCCCACTTCTGCCCAGATTAACAAAGCTGCCAGTGGTACAAAAGCATGGAAGACAAATCTTGCGGGTAAATATGGCAATCTGGAGTTATCGTACTTATACTCGCCGTGTTTTGACATTTCCAGTTTATCTGAACCAATGTTGAGTTTTAGTGTAGCTCTGGATATTGAAGATTGTGGATCAGTACTGTGCGACGCAGCCTATGTGGAATGTTCTTTTGATGGAAGTACTTGGATAAAACTCGGTTCCACCGGGCAGGGTACTAACTGGTACGATCCTAAATTCAATATTTGGAATCAGGCGGGCAACACTCGCTGGCATGTGGCATCCATACCATTGCCACAGCCGGGTGGGGGAGCCAGCATCAGGTTCCGCTTTGTTTTGAATACCGATCCGGGCGTGACCAGAGAAGGATTTGCAATTGATGATATTCATATTTTCGACAGAAAGTACCCGGTATTTTCAGGCACTTATAATACCACTTCTGTCACGGACAATGTAGGGTCAGCTACAATGGATTTCCTTACAAATAATTCATTGATCGCGAATATTATACCTGTAAACCCATTGGCGAACGGATCAATATTCAACCTGTACAGACACGATACGATTACAAATAAAGAGAAGTCGCAGTATCTCTTCCCGGTAAGTTACGTGCATACAATTCCGCTAACATCTAACGGAGTTAATACGCTTCCGGCGATTGATACGCTTGGGTATAGATTGTACATTACTGACAAAGACGTAGTACGGGTTGTTAATGACTCCACTTGTGGGTCGTGCACAAAAGTTACCGACGCTTATTCGCTTGGTGTAACGCAATACCGCAACACCAATTTTGCATTGCACAACGGAAAGATCGAGGATGATACCGCTAGTGGCTTTACCTACATTCCATACAAAAATGTAAAGTGGGTGCCCTATGATGAGGGTTATTATGCGGAGTTCAAAACCAAACCATTTACGGAGTTCTGGCTTAATAACGGTGGTCCTACCGGCACGTTTTCTGCGGACCAGGGCTATCTGGATTTCATTGCCTACAGAAACGGAACTAATGTGAGAACCAGCTGGTATTCGCTTATTGATACTGCAGTAGATACTTATACTGCACAATGGTCGCCGGATAGTGTTCATTTTGGCGAATTCCTGACTACACCTGCCAGGCACGAGAATATAGCTTCCTATTCGGCTGATGATCCGGTGAACTGGGCGAAATTCCCGACGCTTTATTACAGACTACAATGGACAATGACTGGCAGAGAAGGTCTCTTTTATTCGCCGATCAGAAGAGTGGATGATAACGATTCGGCTATAACGCAGATTACCTTCGACGCACAGATGGTCAACCATAGCACTGTGCAGCTCAGCTGGCTGTCTATGCTGGATGGTTTTGCCGACCATTATCTGATAGAGCGGGCAAGAGGAGACGGTTCATACTCTGCTATAGACAGTGTGCGGGCGGTGCATGAGTATGGCCATCAATACATCAGGATGGATCAGCCAACTGGTGCTATCAGGCAGGGTACGCAGTTGCACTACAGGCTTACAGCAGTAATGAATGACGGAACAACAGTGGTGCAGCCCATAAGAACAGTGGAATGGATAGATGGAAATTCTATAGACAATATTTATCCTAACCCTACGCACGATGGCACTTTTACACTTGAATGGCATGCAGATGCAGGCAGCGTAATGCAGCTTACTATGGTAGATGCGGTAGGTAAAACTATTTACAGAACAACTGAAACGTCGGCTGGCTGGTTGAACAAGTCAACTTTTCAGACCATCAATGCCCCAAGAGGCGTATACTTCCTGAGGTTGGAAATTGAAAATCGCAAGTATAATATAAAGCTGGTGATGGAGTAAGGAATCAAACATTACCACAAAATATAAACGCCCCAATTCGGGGCGTTTATATTTTATAGAATTCGGACTACTACCTTCTTATGGGGCCGTTTTCTCCTCTTTGATTTGACTGCTGTGGCGCAGGTGCAGTTGTAGGTGCCGGTGCAGGTTGCGAACGAGCAGGTGGTGCCGGCTGTTGGTGCGGAGCAGGAGCAGGCTGCTGATACCTCTGTGGTTCTGGTCTGCTGTTTTGTGGCGGAGCAGGTTGTTGATACCTCTGAGGTTCTGGTCTGCTGTTTTGTGGCGGAGCAGGCTGCTGATACCTCTGAGGTTCTGGTCTGCTATTTTGTGGCGGAGCAGGTTGCTGATACCTCTGAGGTTCTGGTCTGCTATTCTGCTGTGGAGCAGGTTGTTGATACCTCTGAGGTTCTGGTCTGCTATTTTGCTGTGGAGCAGGTTGTTGATACCTCTGAGGTTCTGGTCTGCTATTCTGCTGTGGAGCAGGTTGTTGGTACCTCTGCGGTTCTGGCCTGCTGTTTTGCTGTGGAGCAGGTTGCTGATACCTCTGCGGTTCTGGTCTGCTGTTTTGTTGTGGTTCAGTTTGATTGTATCTCTGCGGAGCCTGGCTATTTTGCTGTGGTGCAGTTTGATTGTACCTCTGTGGTGCCTGGCTGTTCTGCTGTGGCTCAGTTTGGTTATATCTTTGTGGTGCCTGGCTGTTATTGGCAGGCATCCTGTTTCCACCCGGATTGTTGGCGTTCTGCCTTTGCATCTCCTGCCTGAACTGTGGCTGCCTGTTTGGCTCTATGTTTGCAGCTGATTGCGGCCTGCTGTTGATGGCTCTGGGAGCTTGCATTACGTTGTTTGGACGTGCACTGCCGCTTGTATTTCTCTGCACAACAGGGCGATACATACTTAATCTGTTACCACTAATAGCTGCTGCTCCAGGTCTGTTGGTTTGGTTAACACGATATACCTGTACCGGTTGGTGTGTAACTCTTTCTATGTCATTGCTGCGCGGACCGTAATTGTAACGCACATTGGTACGATTGTCCATGTAGTAGTTATTGATTATGGTAGTCTGTCTGACATATGTAGTGTTGTAAGCAGGGCCTCTCCAATAACGGAAACAATCACGCTGATACATATAGTGAGGTTCCATAAATATCCACCAACTCTCAGGGCAGTTAAAGCTAACACCTATTGATATGCCGGGACCTAAGGGAGCCCAACCACTGTAGCCGCCCCCAAAACGCCATGTTACCCATGCAGGAGCCCATTCATAACCAGGTATCCACACCCAGCCATAATATGGATCGTAAGTCCAGCGGCCATAGTGATAACAAGCCCAGCCCCATGGGTCTTGTGAAACCCAGGTATTGCCATAGTCTGTCATAACCCAATTGCCACGGCTACCGTAAGGGCGAAAATCGCCGTCTTCGTTTGGTACCCATACATTGCCATACTGCGGGTCGTACACCCATTGGCCATAAGGTGCAAGGTTATCGTAAAAATCCTGGTAGGAAACCTCCACGTCCTGCGCCAGTGCTTTTTGCCCGGCAGTGCTTATAAGTAATATGCTTAATATCGACATGCCAATCAGTAATCTTTTCATTGTCTGTGTTTTGTTTTAGTAACTAATAATTGTAACTATTCAATCTACGCTCCAAATTTCCCCAAGAAAATGTTAATCTGAATTTTTGCACTTTTAGGAACTTACCTACAGGTTAAAATGCCTGATTTATCTTATTTTAATGTAAATGTAACCATGTAGTACATGATTACGAAATCAAATAAAAGATAAAACCCCTGATAATAGTATTATCAAGGGTTTAATTGTTAGGATATTATTTTAATTTATGCAGATACAGCCAGTAGTTCAGCGATAGTCTTGCCTATGTTAGCAGGGCTATCTACAACAGTGATACCGCATTCTGCCATGATCTTCATTTTTGCAGCAGCAGTATCGTCGGCTCCGCCAATGATAGCACCGGCATGACCCATTCTACGACCCGGAGGGGCAGTTTGACCGGCAATAAAGCCAACAACAGGTTTGCGCATATTGTCTTTAAGCCAATATGCAGCTTCTGCTTCCATATTACCACCGATCTCGCCAATCATAATAATGGCATCAGTTTCAGGATCATTCATGAACATTTCGACTGCTTCTTTTGTTGTAGTGCCGATAATTGGATCTCCACCAATTCCAATTGCAGTAGAAATACCCAATCCGGCCTTTACTACCTGATCAGCAGCTTCGTAGGTAAGGGTGCCTGATTTTGATACAACACCAATACGGCCTGGTTTGAATATGAATCCAGGCATGATGCCCACTTTTGCTTCGCCAGCGGTGATCACACCAGGGCAGTTAGGGCCAATGAGCCTGCAGTTTCTGCTTTTAATGTACTCACGGGCTTTAACCATATCCTGAACAGGGATACCTTCGGTGATGCAGATGATCACTTTAATACCTGCATCAGCAGCTTCCATAATTGCATCGGCTGCAAAGGAAGGTGGAACGAAAATTATAGATACATCAGCACGAGTACCATCTACCGCATCTTTTACAGTATTGAACACTGGTTTGTCGAGATGGGTTGTTCCACCTTTTGCAGGTGTTACACCACCAACCACATTAGTGCCGTATTCGATCATCTGGGTTGCGTGGAAAGTGCCTTCGGTACCGGTAAAACCTTGTACGATTACTTTTGAGTTTTTATTGACTAAAACAGACATGAAGAATTGGTTATTTATTGCGGGTGCAAAGGTAGTCTATATGTGTGCATTTCCAAAAATGAGTGAAGCTGATTAAATACAATGGCTTGATATTTAAAAATTTCAAATAACGTTCTTCTTCAGAACAGAGCATTGTTCCCCAAATTTCAACTTGCTGCAGGTGTTGGGATATATATCTGATAACTAGTGGTACATATATGCTTCCGGAAACTGACCGGGATCTATGGCCGTAGCCTGTTATTGTTATGTGACATGTGAAGAGTGTATCTGGATATTTTTTTTGGGGGACACTAACGATAGCTCCTCATCACTCGTCAATATTGGCAAGAGAAATTATAAACTTTAAAAAACTCAAAAAAATGAAAAAGACAATCTATCTAAGCCTATTAGCCCTAGTGCTACTTTGTACAGCCTCAAAGAGGCTGTTTGCTCAAACAAT
>CAIKOJ010000060.1 GCA_903829015.1 uncultured Bacteroidota bacterium | reverse complement strand
GACGACGACGATGATGATGCCGACGATATAGATGATGATTTCGAAAAGAACGATGAAGACGATTACGATATAGAGAAAGAGTTTGAGGAATTTGATCTGCCTAAGTCAAAGAGTAAAGCCCCTAAGAAGAAGTCGAAGGGCGATGATTTTGACGTAGACGACGACTTTAAAGACCTTGGATTTTTCACTGAAGGATCTGGTGGTGGATTTGATGACGACGACGATGATTTTTAACAATCCCGCAGGGTTGTAATCTGTTATAAATTATGGCCTTTGTATCGCAGTAAAAAAGACGTTTCGCTCTCCAAAGAGCAAGTGAAATTTATAAAACAAAGGATGTTGAATTGGGCAAGCCAGTTCGACATCCTTGTTTTTTTGGATAGTAACAGTTACACCTCTGCGCCCGGTAAATATGAATGCCTTCTGGCTGTCGGCAAGGTACCTGCAGATGAGCTTTCTGATGCCGGTGCACAACCTGATAGTTTGCGCATACTGCAACAGCAACACGATAAGCAAAAGGACTGGATGTTTGGGCATATCTGTTATGATTTCAAGAACGAACTGGAACCCAAACTATCTTCCCGCCACGATGAGAAACTTGGTTTTCCGCCATTTGAGTTTTTTGTACCCGAGACAGTAGTTTATATCAACCGGGAGCAAACCAAAATGACCATTGAGACGTTTGGAGATGCGGAAGCCATTCTGAAAGAAATAGATGGCGTAATCGAAAAGCGTCTGGGTAAAACTATCCCAAAGCTCCAATTCGACAGCAGGATGGGGAAGAGTGCCTATCTTGAAAATATAGAGAAGCTTAGAAATCACATAGCACAGGGAGATTGTTATGAGATCAATTACTGCAAAGAAGGATTTTGTGAGCGTGTAGCGATAGATCCGGTGCAGGTGTTTGAGGCACTTAATGATTTGTCGCCAGCGCCGTTTGCTGCATTTTACCGCAACAACAACAAGTACATGATGTGTGCCAGCCCGGAGCGATATCTACGGAAAGTTGGAGATCAACTGCTCTCGCAACCGATAAAGGGAACTGCCCGCAGGGGTGCAGACCGAGAAACTGATGAACTTAAGAAGGCCGAACTGCGCAACAGTATTAAAGAGCAGGCTGAAAATGTAATGATCACAGACCTCACAAGAAATGATCTTTCGAGAGTTTGTGAAACAGGGAGCATAAAGGTAGATGAGTTGTTTGGGATCTATACTTTTCCGCATGTGCACCAAATGATATCATCGGTAAGCGGAACTATGAGGCGCAGTGTTCCATTCACCGATGCCGTTCGATATTCCTTCCCGATGGGTAGCATGACCGGTGCACCAAAATTCAAAGTGATGGAGCTGATAGAGCAGTATGAAATTTCGAGAAGGGAGTTGTTTTCAGGCACGATAGGATATATAGACCCAAACGGTGATTTTGATTTTAATGTGATCATCAGATCGTTGTTTTACAACCAGTCGAGCGGGTACCTTGGTTACCAGACGGGCGGTGCTATTACCTGGGACAGCGACCCCGAACAGGAGTGGGAGGAGATGCGGCTGAAAGCATGGGCGATAGAAAGAATTTTTAGTTGAGTAAGTGACCTTTATTTTTTCTCCGGGATACGAACATAAATTTCATTACCAAAGTCTTTCTGAAACAGCGTGAAATCACTTTCAAATCCTGGAGGCAGGTTTTCGTCTTGCTGTTTTACATAGTAGTCTTCGGTTCCGTTAAAGCACTTACTGGTTTTATAACCATTTTTCTTACAGATATACAGCGAGAGAAAGTCGGCATCAGAAAATGCGACAGTGCTGCCTGCCGGTATCTTGCTGAGCCTTTGCTCGTGGTAGCTGTATGCCTCGTTTACATTGAATTCATACAGCGTGTCTTTGAGCATAACACTGTTTGTTGTGAAAAAGTGATAGCCGAAAAGTATAACCACAAGCGGGAAACCAACCAGCCGGAAGATATTTGCGCGTTCTGATCTATCGATGGCAATAGCAACGCCCCATACTGTAATAAAAACACCAGCCAATGTAATGCTGTAATGCCCAATAAGGTTACGTTCGAAAGGCAGCCTTTTCATTAAAGTGGTGACCAAAAAGAATGAGATCCACATGCACAGGTAGAACAGAGCGAATAGCTTGTAGGTTTTATCCTTGGTGGTAAAAAACAGAATAAGCGGAACCAACATGAACAAATAAGCGGGGTTGAAGCCGAGTAACGATATGTTGGAAAAGATATGCGAGCAATACCGCTCAATATCTGGCAACATGTTTGACCAAAACATAGAAGCCGTGGTGGATTTAGATATGGGGGCCACGTAGCTGTTGTTGGTGATAGTTTTAATGCCTGAAAAGCAAAGGGTAGGTAAGTAACAAACAAATGAGAGAGCAAAAACAAAGAACTGGTGTTTCCAGAATAGTAAGTTTCGGTTACTGTAGGCAAGCTGGTAGAGTATATAGAAAAGGAGTTGTGCGGCATGTATATACAAAAAGGATGGCAGGCAAAAGTACCCCGCTACACAGCAGAGTACATTGATGTATAGCCAGGCTTTCTGTAGCGTTTTGATATATGCAAACAACGAAATCACCATGCCCCATTCAGCCAGCAGGTAAAGTTCGTAGCCACGCGCCTGAAAACTGAAACCCCACACAAAGAACTGCAGCGATAAACCAAGGCAAAGTACAAGGGTTAACCATCTGTTTTTGGTGAGTGCGTAAAATGCAAAAAACAAAAGTGCCAGCAATTTGCAATATGCCAGCAATGAAATGATGCGACCTGTCGCCACTTTATCGTCGGTAAAATGAAACAGTACATTGTTGATCAGGTTGAACAGCAGGTGATTGTTGGGCTGCATGTAATACGATACGGTCTGGAAGGGATGGCTGCCTGCAATATGCTGGGCAGAAAACACTTCGTCGAACGCCGGTTTTGCCTGACTGTTGCCCCATGCCCATAGGCAACATGCAGATACGATAATCACTAGAGCGGAGATCAGATCTGCGAATTGCACATTGATTGTTGCTGCAGTTATTTTTTTCTTCTGGCGGAATGCTTTGTAACAATAGTCTATACCGCAAATGGACAGGATTGCAGCTATTGCACAATAGTAATTGCCTGCTGATTTAACAGCCGGAGTAAAGAATTCGGTGCTCCAGATCGCTTTGTGATAAAAACAGCTATTGAGGCTGTAATACCATTTTACCAGCCCTTCGTGGCGGGAACAAATAAATCCAACGCAGCAGAATAACAGAATGGCAAGCATCGCCAGTGAACCTGTGTAAAACAGTTTACGAGCGGCCAGCTGCCATTTGGAGGGTATTGTTATCGGGTACATGGCTTATAAAGATAGCTATTTAGTTTATTTTGAAGCAGTCGGCACTATTGATAGCTTTATTTACCCAAGTGGTATGAAGTATTCAACGCTTAAAAGCAGATGTTACGTATTTTTGGGGCCTACCGGGAAAGACAAATGATAAATACAGTACTGTTTGATATGGATGGCCTGCTGCTGGATACTGAGCCGCTTTGGGGTGAAAGTATGCTGCGGGTTGCTAATAAGCACAAAATACCAATAACGAAGGAACGGTTTAAAGAAACCACAGGGCTCAGGATTTACGAGGTTACCGACCATTGGGCGATACATTATCCGTGGGAAGGGAAAACATCGAAACAGGTAGCGGATGAGATACTGGACGATATTATTGCTTCGTCGAAGAGCGATGGGCGGGTGCTGGATGGGGTTGTAAAGACGCTGAAGCTATTGCGGAAACACCATTATAAAATTGGTCTGGCATCATCCTCTCCAAAATATATGATCGATGCACTGGTGGACCATTTTGACATCAGGAAGTATTTTGACTGCATAACATCAGCTGACGTAGTAGAGTTAGGTAAGCCACACCCGGCTGTATTTATACATTGTGCCAACGAACTGGGATCAAAGCCCAATCAGTGCCTTGTGCTTGAGGATTCTGTGAACGGAATGATAGCAGGTAAGGCGGCGAGGATGAAGGTGATCGTGGTTCCGGACGACCTGCATTTTGATGACCCTAGATTTTCGCTGGCAGATAGCAAACTGAAAAGCCTGGAGGCCTTTGAACTGAGTATGGTTTAGGGATTGGGAGTTTGGGGATTGGGGATTGGGAATTTGGAATTTGGGAGTTTGGATCCGGGTAATATTGGTAAGTCTTTGGTGTTTTATAGACCTAGTAGCTTTTTTAGTTCCGCAGCACCTTCTGTGGCGGGCTTTTCGATTGGGATCACGTTTTTGTATCTGCTGACCGGGGG
>CAIKOJ010000059.1 GCA_903829015.1 uncultured Bacteroidota bacterium | reverse complement strand
GGAATTGAATACTTTAATCGGTTGAAGGTAGCAGGTATTTAAAATCTCTAGGACAACGACCACGGCGGAAGAGCAAATTATAATTTGACGTTTATTTTTTATTTTTAACGTATTAGCGAAGTAAACTATCATAAGAATAAAGTCAATGACGCAATATAGGTGTAATACTGGGCCTTTACTTTCTGGGAAAGTAACGCAAAAAATGTCACTTAAGAAACCAATCATAATCACCGTAGAAACTATTCTTACATTTTAACTCAATTGGCTGCTCCGTAACGTACCTATAACAGCGTCTACAAACAGTGAAAACAAATATGTGTATGACAGGAAATTCATATTATTGATGCACTGGGGGGGGGCAAAACTCCAGCGTCTACATTACAGTATGGACAGGGGAACCCAGTATTGAATACGTATGCTAACACAGTTCCAGAATCCTGATGCGCGTAGTAAATGTGTTTGCCAGCTGCATCAAGACCGACTATTATGACGCTGCTTAAGTTAGTGTCATTGTTGTCATAAGCTAAATAGATTTGTATAAAAGGAACGGTCCCCCCTCCCAAGATCGTTCCGGCAGCGTTACATTGTAGATTACCGTTAGTTAAAAATGGAAGAAAGTCAACAGTATTTATTATAAAGGATTGAGCTAAAGGAAATTCGTTGAATTGATTTTCATAAGCGGCTATCTCATTGCGCGCAGTCAGAATAGGTATGAGTGAAGAATTTGCATTCCCTCTTCCTGGGTATGGAGAGTAGCCATGGTTACCTTCCATAATTGGATCTGGTGTAACCGTACAAGTAACTGGTGTTGCGAAATTCCCGAAAACATTATTTGCGAACGGAATAATGTCACTAAATCCATCTTTACTAGCATTTTCCGATGCTCCACAAAGTACTAAATCTTGATTCCCATTTACACTATTAACGCCCAAATAGATGTGCAGATAGGGCGCATGGCTGTTGGTGAGAAAGGTGATCAAATCAGTTGTTGGGATAATGAATGATTGAGGAAATGGCAAACCGTTGGCATGTGTATAATTGTAAATCCACGTGTTTACATCTACGCTAGGGACAGCGTCTTTTGCATTGGTTTTTTTCGCGACCTGGGTTTTGGAGTGACTTGGGTTATATCCCGGTGTTTTCCAATTCTTTCTTCTATGTGTAACTGTCTTATTTCTATGTTGGTACTGTGAGGCATGTAAGTGCCTAAAGTAAGAGACATTATCTCTAGACTTATAGTTATCATACAGTGTGCAGGAGCTAAATACAAATATAATTCCTAGACATACAGATATTTTTCTCATGACGTTTAGATTCATTTAAAAGATGAAAATAATAAATTGATTTTAGTGTTTAATGATTTTTTTGTGCGTATGTAAAAGTAGGATGAAAATCATCATACACGCAAGGTGTTTTCCCCGTTTTTTGAAATAGAAAAGCCATCGGGAGGTGTAGTTGCGTAAAAACCGTAAAGATTATTCGAGTTTATTCAACTCTTAGCCCCACCAGCCAGTTAATGCCGGGCATGGGGCGCTGGTCTACGAGCTGGTATTGCTGGTTCCAGATGTTGTTGCAGGAGGCTATGATCTGGCAGGAGTGGTTTCTGATGGGTTTGTCGTACATGAGCTGTACGTTGCCGGTGGAGTAGGGCAACATCCAGGATGATTCATCGGTGGTGGTGAAACGGTAGCCGGTGTAGGTGTGGTTGTAGTTGAGGGAGATACCTTTCCAGCCAACGCCGATGCTTAGCTGGCCGTTGTAGCGGGGGGTGTATGGTATCTGCTTGCCTATGCTGCCATCGTTGTAGATATAGCTGCTGGTGGTTGTGGCGAGGACATAGCAGGTATTCAGGCCGGCATGAACTTTCCATTTGCCTATTGTGTAGGTGAGTTTATTCTCCGTTTCTAAACCCCGGCTGTTTACTTCGCTGATGTTGTGGGGTGTCCAGATGGTGCCGCCCAGCCAGTAGATCCAGTCGTGAATATCTCGGTTGAAAACTGCGAGGTCGTGGAAGATAGTCAGGCGGCCGATCTTGGCGTTTACTGTGTATCCTGCGTCTTCGCTCCAGCCTTGTTCGGGCTTTAGATTCAAGTTGCCACCGGGGAAGGAATAACGCTCTAAGAGTGAAGGTGCGCGGTAAGTACGCTGCGCATTCGCTCGTAGCGACAGCCACCTCGTAAGCCTATAAGATGCATTAATGCCAGGCAGCAGAATGTCTTCGTTGTCAATAATTTCGCCACGCACGCTGGTGGATATATTCAGTTTTTGGCGGAGTGCTTTTATCTCCCATGCAGCTACCAGTGCTGCGCGCTGCTGCAGCGCTGTATCTTCGTTTTCGGCGCCGTTGCTCATCCACGAAAACTGGCAGGGAGCAAATACCATTAGCTGCCCCAGGTTACGGAACTGTTTGCGCCAGCCCATTTCAAGAAACACACTGCGGGTTTTGCTTTCGGTGTTTAGTAGCACCTGTTCGTCTGAGTAGTTGATCTTATCGTAAATTATGGCGAGCTTGCCATAGTAGGTTCCTTTGCCCAGTGGTTTCTGCCAGTCGGTGAGGAAACGCACGCCCATGTCTTTTTGTCTTTTAGTTGACGATGGTTCGAACAATGCGGGTGGAATCTCGCGGTCGTATTGTTGCAGCCACAGGTAAGCGTTCAGTAAAATAGAGGGTGTGTCGAGCACGGCTGCGTGGAGCATCAGTGAGCCACTGAGCAGGTGGTCGTTTTGCAAAGAACGATGTGCCCCAGATTGTGTTGTATATCTGAAATTGTTTTCGGCATTCTGGCCGAAAATACTGGTGGAAAAATAGAACTTCTTTCGTACAATTTTTGCTTTGAAACTGGCCATGTACTGACCGAAGCTGCCGGTACCGGCACTGGCAGCAAGGGTAGTTTTAGACGAACCGAAAATTGCGGCTTCGTTCTCGAGCAGCAAAGCGCCGCCTACATTGCCGCTGCCCCACAGCGCAGATGAGCTGCCGTAAACAATGTTTGCCCGGCTCATGAGCATTACCGGTATCAAAGATACATCGGCTATGCCCATGGCTGCGTTCTGAATAGGTATGCCGTTCCAAAGTACAGCAGACTGTGCGGCAGATGAGCCACGGAAATTTAAAGTAGCTAATTGGTTGAATCCATACGATTTTACAAATACCGGCACCTGCTGTGCGAGCAGGCTTGCCATACTCTGCATCTGGTACTGCTGTAGTGTGGCGCTGTCGATGGTTGTTACTTTTAGGCCGGGTGCAAATATATTTACCCTTGCATCGTTAGATGCATTTTGCTTGCCCTCGATTTTAAATTCGTGAAGGGTTGAATCTTTTGTATCCTGAGCGTATGCTCTTAAACTGGATAGGATAGTAATGAACACCAACATGACGAACCCGAAGCAAATGCGAAGAGGCGCATTTTCGGTGTGTTTGAAGTCGCTATGTTGATCGTTCATCATTCGTCGAAATAAAAATGGCCGGGCCCCTTGCCCACAGTGAAGCTTTTTACCTGCTTGCCGTCGGGTTGGTAAATATATACGCTGCCTTTCTGAATAAAGCCTTTTGGGTCGCCAACGAAAATATTGCCGGTAATGGGGTCGATGCCGAGTGCGTAAAAATACTGGTACTGCCTGGCAGCAATAAATGGTTTGGACGGCAAGGTTAGATCTGCAACCGACATTCTGTAGATGCCGTTATTCACGGTTCCACCGTTATAGTCTACTTCAATGAAATAGAGTGAGTCTCTGGTTTTATTAAATACCGGTTTCATCACATCAACGTCCGCCGGAAATTGGTATTGACCCACAATGCTACCGGACGAGGGATCGATGCGCGTTAACATAGCTTGCATCCCCGGCAACTTATTTCCGGAGAGCACCCATAGCAGATTGTATTTATCCTGCAAAACATCTTTTGGTGCACTGCCTGCAAGTTTGATTTTCTGGGTAACCGTGTTGGTGCCGGCATCTACTTTATACAATACATTGCAGCCGGTATCCCAGGTGCAGATGTATGCGTAGTTGTCGTAAAGGTACATGCCTTCAGTATTTATAAAAGGCAGCGCGAATGTATCTGTTATTGATAACGACTGTGGATCGATGATATACACCTTATTGCTGTACTCAGAAGTTACATAGGCTTTACTTGCACTGATCTGCATTATGTAACGAGGTTTGGGAACCGGGATACTTGCCACTTGCAACCAATTAGTGGCATTGAGTACTACTACTTTATCAGAGTTGTTGATGCAAAGGAATAGTTTGTCGCCAATACGCACCATACTTTGGAAAACATCGCCCAGTGGCTGGTTGTTAGTGCTTTTGTAGATGTCGCCGAATACGCTGTCGCTAAGTGGTTGGTAGGTATATAATGATGCATCGCCGTTCATAAACTGGCCCTCGCAAACTACATAGATGTTGCTGCCCGCCGATGGTGTTAGCTTAACCACATCGTCAGGTTTGTCTTTGACGCATGATGCCAGCAGGCAGCAAAGAACAACGATCAGTGTTTTGTAACTATCTGCGACCATTTGTTTCCGGATGCGTCTTGTAAAACAAGGTAATACATTCCGGTAGGATACTGCGATACCTGTATAGTATTGTCTGCCGGGGTTATTTCTTTTTGCTGCAACACACTGCCGGTAAGGTTAGTGAGCACTGCTGTTATTGACGTAGGGGTTGCGGTTGATATGGTTAGCTGGTCTGAAGCCGGGTTTGGGAATACACTAATTTCCGGACCAGAAGTAACTGATCTTACTGATGTTTCAATGTTATGTATTACGCCAACAGCATCGAGATCGAACCCGCATGATGGGAATGGAGTAGGGTAGGGGTCGTTGATCGCACGACCGGTGAAATCGTGCGATGCATTGGCTAAAATTGAACCCACAACATCTACTATGCGGATGTGGGTGATGTGGTCAATGTTGAGCCCAGCTGTGCCAGCCAGTTCCTGAAGATCGAAGGGGGTGCCATACATGGCTATGTACTTACCTGCAAGGTTGTTGATGTTGCAAGCGTTGAGATAGTTGCCGTTGCCGGTTTGTACATTGATCTGAGTATTGGACGATGCAGGGAAACGGAAGTAATAGATGCCATCTGAACTTACTTCTACAAAAGCCAGTTCCATGTACGATTCTGAATCGTTGGCGGTGTTGATAAATCCGTTCTCAAAAACTGCGAAGTCTGCGCCGGGGCCATCGTATATAGGCTTGGCGAACGTAACTACTGCCACGCCGCTGTCGCCAAGGCTTACGATACCATTGTCGGCTGCACCTATGGCGGCGGAGCTGTCGCCGGCAGATGCAAAACCCAATGAGGCATCTGCGATATTCATCAGTCCGCGGGTAAGGGTACAGTTTGCAGCCCAATTCACAAACCTGCTATTGGTTGCCGGAATGGCATCGCTGCCAGGCAGGCCAGCCTGTGGCGCATACTGAGCATCTGCACTATTGCACAACAGCCAAAAATAGATGAATAGGTAAACGTTTTTCATTGATTTGTACCGGATCAACCTTTTATGAAACGTAAAGTGGCGGATTTGTTTGTGCCCTTTAATTGCAGCAAATATACACCTGCCGGTAAAGTTGCTGTATTCATTTCAGTATGTTGGGTGGTGATCTCAGTAACGCTCATTACATTGCCGGCAGCATTAAGAATAGTAGCACTTTGCGCATCGTTTTCGCTCATGTCTATGAACAAAGAGTTGTGCGTAGGGTTAGGATATACTTTGGCTGTAATAGCTGCGGGTGCAACATTTGCCTGCAATGTGTGAGATTCTGCGGTGGTGAAATTATCTATACAAAAATAGGCCGGAGTGTTCATGCCGAATGAGCCATTGTCGGTAGATGATAGTGTAAACAGCAGGCTATCGGCATTACCCAGCGGGAGCAGGTTAACCCACTGCCATGTTCTGAGTATATAATTCATGGTAGAATCAGGATACAGGAAATTGGCCAGGTACATTCCTACACTATCGGGCTTCAGTATGCCACCTGAATAGGCGCGTACGGTAAGTTTGAACCAGTCGCCGTTGTGGAATTTGCGTGCGAAACCATCGCCATCTCTCATGCTGTTGTATGCATAAGTGTTATTGGTGACGTAAAAGCCACTCACCCTGTTGCCCATTGCTGCGCCTTGTAGTATTACTTTATTGTCGTTGCCATATGCAACAGCATATTTGGCAGAACCGCCATAACCGATGGCTGTTTTAGCGGAGTATTGGTTGGTGTAACTGCTGGTGACACTGTCTGTCATATTGGAGTAGGCAAAGCCATAGCTCCAGAAGCCACCAAACGAGGCGTCGTACACACAGGGGAAATGAGCCAAGCCGTTATTGAACCCTACATCGGTGCCGGAGGCAGAGTAGTTGACATAAAAAGTGTCGGTGCCAGCCAGGCTCAGGCTGTCGAAAGTAGCTACAGTCTGCGACTGTGCTGCAGTACCCGTTATCAGGGCTGCAAAAAGAATAAATAGTCTGCGCATATAAATTTCGTTTTTAAAACAAATTCAATGCAGCAATTGGGTAAAAAATCAGATACAGATAAACGCGGGAAATACCCACCCAGATCTCATCTGTGCTTTTGGTCCCGAAAGCAGCGATAAGTACACCTGAAATTCATCAGGATAAAGGCAGGTCTTCTGACTTACTTCACTTTTTGCGGCCTTCCCGTCGTGGCTCTGAAAATCAGAAACCTGACAGTGGCAAAACAGGTAGCAAAAAAGCTTTAAATGAAGCTTACAGCATCGGGTAATGTCCGGGATTTACACCCGGTTCCCTTTTCATCCTTCCCCAACAGTAGTCGGGATCGGAACCTTTGTGGCGCAAAAGTAGGCGGTAAAAATTAAATTGCGGAATATTTTTTTATAAAACGCAGAAGACGAAAAAATCAAAAAATTACCGAATTACTCTTTTCTCAGTTTTTCTAATAGTTCATTCAACAAGTATGCATCGGAATCTGTGAGGCAGGTAAGACTGTTGTTTATTTTGTCTAAAAGTATTGTTGCGCGTTCCAGTGCTTCAATTCCTTTATCGGTTAATGACACCAAAGTTTCTCTTTTGTCTTCTGTTGAAGGTGTGCGTTTAGCGAGTTTTTTGATGACCAGCCTGTCGATGATACGAGGAACATTGGAACTTTTTTCAACGATTCGGCTGCCGATATCTTTTACACACATCTGCTCAGGATATTTGCCTTTCAGTATCCTCAGAACATTGTACTGCTCCAGCGTCAGATCATCTGTCTTTATAGCCGCGCTGAATCTATGTTTCAGCCAATACGCAGTATACAATACGTTAACTGAAGCTTTTTGCTTCTCATCGGTGAACTTATTGGATTTTATGGCTTCTTCCAGCTTCATACTGTAAATATAATCATGTCCGATATTTTTTTCAAGCTTTACAAATAATATTGCCGGCTAGTGAAATGTGATTCAAATCGATTTATCTGATTTAAAAGCATGTTTTTGGGATGTTTTTTGGTTGAAGCAAAGTGCAAATCCGTGTTGTTTTTTCGTAACTGCGTTTTTGCAATTCTATCAGTTTTCACCTATCCTCTATTATATTAACTAGCAATTAAGGATATTGTTTTAATAACAAATAAGTTCTTTCTTTTTACTATCTTTATTAAGGAAACTGCCGTCTAATTAACGGAAAGAATAAAATTCGGTGCTATGGTTAGAAAAAATTTACTTTTTTTTATTTTACTGATATTGCTCTGTGGTAAAGGCAAGATAGTTTCTGGTCAGTTGGTGGGTACATCTGCTTATCTGCAGGGGAATTTCGTAGAAATTGGAATTGGTCCTAATGGTTCGTTTGGCACTGTCCCCCCGCCTTTAGGGTATCACAGCCATTGTGCAACCTGTTTTCCTTCGAACGGGCTTGCGATGGTGTGTGACTATGGCCGCGACGGATGGGCAGTTGGCTCTCCGGCCTCCATGGGAGATTTTACTTTGGCGGGCAGTCCCTTTGAAGGCTGGGAGCTGCAGGCAAATGGCTCAAGGGTTCAGGGTTACCAAAGTGGTGGGCCATCTTATACCTACTCTGGTTCCGGCACATTTACCAGTTCGGGGATAGGGTCCTATTTAAGTACGCCGGTCAACAAATCTGCTTCAATTAACGGAATCTATAATGCGGGTGGAGGCCAGTTGTACATGAATATGGAAACTCGTGTCGATACCGGCGGGCTTTGGGTAACGATAAATGTGAAGTTGAAAAATATCGGATCTTCAACCATCAATAATATTTATTTTTTCAGAAGCTGCGATCCTGATATAGATCAAACATGGCCGGGTGGTAGTTTTGTTTCAGACAATTGGGTAACCTATCAAAACGACGTTGTACACAGAGTACTTGTATCAGCCAAAGGTACATTGCCGGGTGCCTACATTGGGCTTGGAGCCATTGACAGCCGGGCCGTTGCTGTGATATATAATTCATGGGGGTTATCAGTGGGAGCCGATCTTGCACAAGGATGGGCAATGAATACCACTTTTGGAGGTACGTCGTACTATGGAGCTGGTGTGCATCATCCCGGAGATATTGGAATAGGCCTTGTGGCGAAACTTGGAAATCTTGCACCAGGAGATAGTACCACTTATTCCTATGCCTATATTTTCGGCGATTCTTCAAATCTCGACAGAGCAATTACCCCGCTTTGTTCCGGCACTACGGTTGCGGGCGCCGTAGTTTCAACATCGCTCATCGCCTGTCCGTCTACACCTATCAGTTTATGGGATACAGGATCGACATTGGGAGCCACTATACAGTGGCAAACATCACCCGACAGTGCTGCCTGGAGCAACATACCAGGTGCTACAGGCAATCCATATTCGTTCGTTGGTATTGGCGCCAATACTTTTTACAGGGCGAAAGCAACCTGCCCCGTAGGAGGAGACTCTGCCAGGACAGCGGGCATACAGCTTTTGTCAATTCCCTGCTGCTCTGGTATGCCGGTTGCAGGTACGGCTTTTACAAGCACCACTTACTGCAGTGCCTGCACACTTACCCTCAATCTTGCCGGCTGCAGCATAGCGCCAAATGTTACTTATCAGTGGCAAAGTTCACCTGATAATTTCACATGGTCTGGTATACCCGGCGGCACAACAACAACATTTA
This sequence comes from uncultured Bacteroidota bacterium, assembly GCA_903829015.1. Lineage (GTDB taxonomy): Bacteria > Bacteroidota > Bacteroidia > Chitinophagales > Chitinophagaceae > Nemorincola. Next base: position 24,520 of record CAIKOJ010000059.1, on the reverse strand, counting down.
CGTTTGCGCCGGGCGGTGCCTATTATTACAGATGCCAGGTTACATGCTCTACCAGCAGTTTATTCGCTTATTCAAACACAATTTATGTTCCATACCAATACATGATAACTGCAGACAGTATCCGTCATGCCAATGATAGTTCGTGTATCAGTCCATCTGTATATGTGAAAGTTAATGGATGGTCTCCCGTGCTCTATATGAAAACATATTATGGTGACGGTACGAAAGACTCCCTTCCGTTGATACACTCGGGTGGGTGGTCATACAATGATGTGATGCATAATTATACTTCGTCCGGGCATTACACAATCAAGCAAGTATTGTACAGCAACAATGTTCCACAGGATTCTGTTACCTATACTTATTTGTATCGTTTTTGTAGATCACTGCCCATCACTTTGTTTTATGATGCGAATTTCGATTGCATCATGAATTCTACAGAGCATGTGAATTCTGTTCCCGCTTTTGTAAAAGTTGATTCAAATGGTGTGCCAATTGATACCATTTCTGTTACAGCGGGTTTGTATTATACTACGTATGGTGCCGCGGGGACTGTTTATACTTTTTCTGTTCTTTCTTCCAATTTAATAGCTCTTTGCCCTGTTTCAGGTGTTATTACTGATACTATTCAGGCATATATTAATACATATTCTAGTAAGGCATTTGGATTGAATTGTACTTCAGGCTCAGCCTGCGAGCTATCGGTCAGTGCTGTTGTTCCGGTAACCGGCAGACATGATCAATGGGGTAACATATATGTGCATAATAATTACTGCGCACCAACAGATGCAGACCTAACCATGCATTACAGTCCTAAATACGCTACACCTAATACAAGGCCAACAGCATCAAGCATTTTCGGGAATACCATAATTTGGAACATGAACTCAATATCTAATACAGACGCTCATCCTGTCAATCTGTATTTTGCCATTTGGAGTTCTCCTGTTTATTTAACAGCCGGAGATACAGTTAATGATGATTTTACCGTCACTCCCGTAGGGCGTGCCGATATAGATTTGACAAATAATATCGTGATCAGAGAAGATACGGTCAGAGCCAGCTGTGATCCTAATTTTATTGCAGTCTCTCCGTCTCAATGTTACGCATCAGATACTCAGTTGCTGTATGTTATCCATTTCGAGAACGTAGGGAATGATACTGCGCACAATGTGCATATATTGGATACTTTGTCCGACAATCTGGATGCAGGTAGCCTGAGTATAGTTGAGAGCTCTCATGAAATGTATTTTACTAAATATCTCGAAGGCGGCCACACCGTAATTAAGTTCGATCTGCCTGGTGCGAATCTCCTTGATAGTTCACAGCATGGCCTGTGCGATGGAGCCGTATTTTTCAAGATTAATACATTGGCAGGAGTACCCGATGGTTCCGAGATATTTCATAGGGCAGGTATCTATTTTGATGATAACGACGTTGTAATGACCAATACTGTGCGAAATGTAAAAGGCTGCGCCGATTATTCTTCGGTCAGGAATGTTGCAGGAAGGAACTTAGTCGAAATATTCCCAAATCCTGCCAACAACGAACTTACGATCAAAACAGAACTCAATTTATATACCTCTTTCACTATTAGCAACAGTATGGGGCAGGTATTGGTGGACCAAAATATTAGTAGTGCAGTAACAAAGACCGATGTAGGTAAACTTGCGCCGGGATTGTACTATGTAACTCTGAAAGGCGGGGAGGGTGTTGCAATCAGGAAATTTGTGAAAATGTAATGTTTGGCATACTTATTGTGTTAATAATATTTTAAATTTTTGTGGGAGTAAAAAAGGAATATTAATTTTTTTATTTCAAAAATTCGGTATATTTACGAACACAACGACTCTATTTTTTAACCTCAATCATGTTCTTATGAAAAAACTTTCACTATCGGTTGCGCTGTTGACGGCAGCTTTAGTTGGTACCCTTACTGCGTCGGCGCAGGTAAATATTCTTACATCGGTAGTGGGAGCCTACATCGGTGGCTCGTTTTCCACGGGCGATGGCGTAAGTGCCACTTCGGCATTGCTGCCGGGCACAACCGGTGTAGCAGTTGATGCTTCAGGTAACGTGTACGTTGGCGACTACGGTTACCATAAAGTGCGAATGGTTAGAAGTTCCAGTGCACTTATTTATACTGCAGCAGGTAATGGTACAGCGGGTTTTGGCGGAGATGGTGGTCCGGCTACGGCAGCAAATCTGGCCAGCCCTCAGAGCATTTGCATTGATGCAGCACGTAACTTATACATAGTAGATGCAGGCAATCAAAGAGTAAGGAAAGTAACTGCTGCAACCGGTATCATTAATACAGTGGCAGGCGGCGGCACGGGGTATACCGAAGGGGCACTGGCAACCAGTGTAGATATTGGTGACGCCCGCTGTATAGCATTAAATAATACAGGTGTGCTGCACATTGTTGATGCAACGGGAGTATTAAGAAGGGTAGACCCGATCACTAATAATATTACTACAGTACCCGGTGTGATGGGTGCTACAACAGTTGCTTTTGATGCGGCAAATAATATTTATTATTCGGGTGTGGGTACAGGCATCAGAAAGATAGATGCAATCACCAGTGCGGTTACGGTATTGTTGCCGGCAGGTGGCGACCGGTTCTGTCTGGATCCCAGCGGTAATATTTATTTTGGAGATGGGTCGAAAATATATGAGCTCCATTCTGGGTCGAGCTATGTAGATACTATTGCCGGCTGCGGTACATCGTATGATGAAGGGGTGCCTGCGAGGGAAGCATATGGTAGTAACTACATGTTTACATCAGATCGTTCCGGAAACATTTACTACTCTAATAATTCTACCAACGTAAGGAAGATCAATACATCGGTTACCTTTTTCTCTTACTTCGGAACACCTAGTTTCAGTGTGGTGATCAACAAATTGTGTAACGGACCACAGATCACTGTTATGGCGAATCACTATTCGGCTGGTATGACGGTGCAGACATTCTTTGGAGACGGACAGAACAACATTACTACTTTCTCTGCCGGATGTGCTACCACAAATGGCTATGCTGTTATCAATCATACTTATCCTTTCTCTGGTACATACACGATAAAAATGGTCATGTACATGGGTGGTGTAGCTATAGACTCTGTGCACAGCACATATGAGTACGTGTTCTGTAACACTATACCTGTTAAGTTCTTTTTTGATGGCAACAACAGCTGTACAAAAGATTTTGGCGAACCATATATTAATCTGCCAATTCTTACCAAAGTGGACTCTAATGGTGTAACCGTTGATACTATCTCAGCTACTAACGGTATGTATTACAATGCTTACGGGCATCTGGGTGATATTTACAAATTTACACCACTCGCTTTGCCAAGCGGGCTGGCTTTGAATTGCCCTGGTTCTGGTTACATATTGGATACTTTGACAACACTTGTTTACAATAATGATTACAGGGAATTTGGGTTTAAATGTTCGGGTACTTCCGGCTATGATCTGCAAATATTCTCAACCGCAAGGGCGGGCAGGCATTCCTTCAATTCAGATATGGTTGTTGACAATCAGATATGTGCCGCATTGCCAGCTACAGTTGTTTTCAATATGAACCCAAAGTATCACTATCAAAGTGCACGTCCTGCGCCTACTTCGGTTGTTGGTAATACTATAACCTGGGATCTTACTTTGTCCAGCACAGCTCCTAATCCTACTCACATTAACGTGAGTGGTGAAGTTCCTTCAACATGGACTCATGTGGGCGACACGATTCAGACAAGTGGTGCCGTTATGCCATTCAGCGGAGATGCTTTCCCTGGTGACAACAACTGCGGTAATAATGATACCGTTACCGGCAGCTGGGACCCGAACTACATGCAGGTGCTGCCTAGAGTTTGTGTGGCTCCGGGTGTAAAGACGCTCAGATATACGGTACATTTTGAGAACACTGGTAATGACACAGCATATAATATACATGTGATGGATACATTGTCTGCCAATATCGATCCTAAGACTGTAAGAGTTGTTACAGCTTCACACGCTATGGATATATCGCTGATCAACACAGGCGGTTACAATATCGTAAGATTCAACTTCCCTAATATTAATTTGCTTGACAGTTCTCACCACAACCTATGTGACGGATTCTTTATGTACACTGCAGATCTGAAAAGCGGGTTGACAGATGGAACTCATATAAGTAACCGCGCCGGTATTTACTTTGATGATAATGCTGTAGTGATGACCAACGGGGTAGAAAATATTACAGGTTGCATAGAAGACAATGGTGTACCGGTATTGGTGAACAGCAATAAAGCTGAAATTTATCCTAACCCGGCATCGGACGAACTTACCATAATGACTGAAACAGGCGCTTATACATCGTACTCTATCACTAACAGTATGGGTCAAATGATGAACCATCAGTCAATTACATCTACATATACTAAAGTAGATATTAAAGCACTGCCTGCCGGTTTATATTACGTTACCCTCAGAGGGGAGAGCGGTAATATGATCAGGAAAGTTGTTAAGAAATAAAATGCTCAAGAAATGGAAATGCGCTATCCGGATGCGGATGGCGCATTTTTCTTGTATTACCACCACAGTGAAATATGATTGTGGGTATTTGCAGAGAATTTTTAGACCAGATTTAAAATCAACTAATCTGGTTTTCAGCGGACTAAATGGCATTAGGTAGCCTAAAATGTCAATGAAGAACGCAGAAAATAAATATACGAATATCCTCCTAACGTTTAATTGTAATTTTACGTCTAATATTGTGTTGGCGAAGATGTGCCCGGAATAATAGTAGATTTAGCTGCAAATAAAATAAATATATATGCATGCAAAGATTGCTCGTTGCATTTACGTCTAATAGTTAGAACATTATTCAACCGTGATTTAAACCTTTAAACAAATAGTTATGAAGAGAATCCTTTTATCATTATTGTCGCTATCATCCATCGTGCAGCTGGCTCACGGTCAGTACCATGTAGGCACATCGGGTACAAAAAATCCGGTACTTGAAGTGTCAACGGGTGCCTGGGCAGGATTTTGCCCCGACGCTTTTCAGGATATAGATGAGAAAGTAATACCAATGTATGGAAATACTATCGTTATGGCCTGGCATAACGGCGATCCTATGCAGATAACAGGCGACCCTTATTGTACTGGCTCCGGGTATATAGCAGGTTATCCGATGGGAACAATAGACAGGGCAACCTTTTCGGGTGCAGTAGGACAAAACAGGCCATTTGAGACAAATGTAGGCGTGCGCAACGCTTTGTCGCCAAATTTTGACGTGGATATGTTATGTACGTATAACCCGTCAACAAGGGTTATGGATGTTCAGATCACGGGTACTGCGCTTTCTTCGCTTACCGGCAACTGGTATATAAATGGCTATGTGGTGGAAGACAGTATCGCCAGCGGTCCAACTTCAACCTATAATCAGCGAAATTACTATGGCAGCACCGGCGGCACTACATCTTGCACTGGTAGTACATCGTGGTGGGTAACTGCCGGTAATCCTATCATGCCCACAACCTTGTTTTGGCATAATTCTGTTGTAAGAAGTGTTTTAGCTCCTGCCGGCAGTATCTGGGGTGAAGCTGCGTTCACTAACCCAACAGCTGGTACTACTGTAACCAAACATTATACTTATACCGTTCCGACAGGTTCTAATCCCTTTCAGATGAGTGTAGTAGGTATGGTGGAGAAATTCGGAGCAACCACATCAGATAGGGAAATTGAGAACGCCGTAACATCCAGAACGGCATTGATGCCAATAGGTGGAGTTACACATGCGGCGGACAGTTTTTCTGTTTTCCCATCCAACCATTGTGCAGATGTAGAGTTTTATGTAACAACACCAACGTATTATACCGGTCTTACTGTAGTTACTGATTACGGTGATGCCAGTGGCGATACACACCCAATACTTAGTGCAGGTACAGGTGGTTATTCCGATTTTACGCACGTTTATGCAACCTCTGGTGCGTATACTGTAAAACACGTGCTTTACAGCGGTTCGACGGCAATAGATTCGGTATCTTATACACACAATTATATGATGTGCAATGTGATTCCTGTTGGTTTTTATCTGGATGCAAATTTTAACTGTGTGCAGGATGGCGGCGAACCTGATATTTACCAGCCATCACTTACCAGAGTCGACTCTAACGGTGTGACCATTGATACAATTTCTGCTACCAGTGGATTCTATTATATAGCTTACGGTAATGCAGGTGATGTTTATAAATTTACTGTCATTTCAACAACAGGAGGATTTACTGTTGGCTGTCCGTCTGTTGGTTATATTACCGATACGCTGGTTACAGGTGTAAGTATAGATTCGGCAAGGTACTTCGGAATGAACTGTACTACTGGCTCAACCTTTGATTTGAGGATATTCCCTACGGTGAGAGCAGGTATTCACACTTTCAGGGGTAACATAGCTGTAGATAACACCTATTGCGCGCTTACTACCGGCACGATATCTATGACGGTTAGTCCTAAATACGATTACTGGTTGTCAAGTGTGACGCCTTCTTCTATTTCGGGTACAACAGTTACCTGGAATGCAGGCGGATTGTCTACCGCAAATGCAGCACCAACCGTCATCAGTTTCCATTTCGAAGCACCGGGTCCATGGTATGCAGTAGGAGACACTGTTTATAATGATTGCTCTGTTAGTCCAACATCGGGCGACATCAATCCGTCAAATAACGCTTGTGTGAGAGTAGATACCGTTCAGGGTGGTTATGATCCTAACTTCATGCAGGTTACTCCTGAAGGATATATATCAGCCGGCACCAAACTTCAGTACACAATTGAGTTTGAGAATACAGGAACTGATACGGCTTTCAATATCCGTGTAATGGATACGCTGTCTAATAATGTTGATATCTCGTCTATGCGGATGCTGATGAGCACAGCAAAGATGATGGTTTCTAATCTTACTGATGCAGCAGGTCACCATATCGTTAAGTTTGATTTCCCTAAGATCAATCTGTTAGATAGCTCGCATCACGGAAAGTCAGTGGGTATGATCGTATTTACTGTAAATGCAAAAGCAGGATTGCCGGTTGGAACAGTTATCCAGAACAGATCAGGCATTTATTTTGACAACAATCCGGTGGTATTGACGAATACTGTCACTGACATTATAGGTGCACCGTCGAAAGTAGTTGATGTGAACGCTAGCAATCTGCATATTTATCCAAATCCGGCCAAAGAAGAGCTGGTGGTGAATATGACAGAAGGTGCTTACAATTCATGCACCATCACAAATGCAATTGGTTCGGAAATGATGAAACAGGTAATTACTAAAGCCGAAACAAAACTTGATATTAAAAACCTTGCACCAGGAGTTTATTACATCTCTCTGAAGGGTGATAACGGTAGTAAAGTTCAGAAATTCGTTAAGAATTAATTTGCGGAGCAGATATAGAAACTGCTAAAGAAGTGAAAAGTGTGGCCGGTGCAAACCAGCCACACTTTTTGTTTTATTTTATCTGTAAGGATTTGCTAATGTGTATAAATTGGTCAACAACATTGTTGTTTCTTGCGCCTGTCTGGTTCGTTCTGTGGAAAACTATTAACAGACGATCCCCATGGAATTTCGTTATTTTGTAAGACGCGAAAGGATAGCCTCGCAAAGCAGGCTGGTGCATAAATAACATGAAATTCTCCCACTTACATAATCATACTCAGTTTTCCCTGCTCGACGGGGCATCCAACATCTCAAAGCTGTTTGACAAAGCCCGAAAGGATGGTATGCCGGCAATGGCCATCACCGATCATGGCAATATGTTTGGAGCATTTGACTTTGTTGCAGAGGCATGGAAGAAGAAAAAAGTAGTGGGTAAAACACCTGAAGGTAAGGATATAGAGGAGCCGGAAGTGAAGCCGGTTGTGGGATGTGAATTTTACCTGGTAGACAACAGATTTAAGCGGCAGTTTTCGAAAGATGACAGGGATGTACGTTATCATCAGTTAATGCTCGCCAAGAATGAGATAGGGTATAAGAACCTGGTGAAACTTTGTTCGCTGGGGTATATGGAAGGGCTGTACAGCAAGTATCCGCGAATTGACAAAGAGCTTGTTAAGCAATATCATGAGGGGTTGATAGCCACTACGTGTTGTCTGGCGGCTGAGGTGCCACGCACTATTCTGCGCAAAGGCGAGGCTGAGGGTGAGAAGGTGTTTAACTGGTGGTTGGATCTGTTTGGTGACGATTATTATATAGAATTGCAGCGGCACTCCATTGGTGATCAGGACAAGGTGAATGAAGTGTTGCTGCGGTTTGCTGAGAAATACAATGTGCCTGTGATTGCCAGCAACGATAGTCATTACGTTGATCAGGTGGATGCTAATGCACACGACATATTGCTGTGCGTGAACACGGGATCAAAGCAAAATGACCCGAAGTGGAAGGATATAGGTGATGATGATGAGACTCCGGTGAAGGGGGGGCGATTTGCGTTTCCGAGTGACCGATTTTACTTCAAGACATCGGAGGAGATGAGCGCACTCTTCTCTGACATACCCCAGGCTATTGATAACACCAATCTGGTACTTGAAAAGATAAAGCCGCTGAAGCTGGAGCGCGATATTCTGCTGCCACACTTTCAGGTGCCTACTGAATTCAATAATGACCAGAATGCGTTTCTTGAACACGAGACGTGGGAAGGTGCAAAGAAGCGGTACGGTGAAATAACACCCGAAGTTGAAGAGCGTATAAAGTTTGAATTGTTTACCATCAGAACGATGGGTTTTGCCGGTTACTTTCTTATTGTAAGTGACTTTATTAAAGCAGGCAGGCAAATGGATCCACCGGTGCTGGTGGGGCCGGGACGTGGTTCGGCGGCGGGGTCGGCAGTGGCATATTGTATTGGCATCACGAATATTGATCCCATTAAATACAAGCTGCTTTTCGAGCGATTTCTTAATCCTGACCGTAAGAGCATGCCCGATATAGACACGGACTTTGATGACGTGGGCAGGCAGAAGGTGATTGACTATGTGGTGCAGAAATACGGTAAGAACCAGGTAGCTCAGATAGTCACTTATGGCACCATGGCTGCCAAGAGCAGTATCAAGGATGTGGCCAGGGTGCTAGATCTGCCGCTGAGTGAAAGTAACGCACTTGCCAAACTGGTGCCTGAGCGCCCCGGTATATCGCTTAAGAGGCTGCTGCACGCTGAGCTGAAAGGGGAGGGGAGTCTTGATCAGAAGGAAGGTTTGGGCGGAGAGGAAGTAGAATTTGTAAATAAGCTCAGAGAAATATACAAGCAGGATAGCCTGCATGGCGAAGTGTTGCGGAACGCTGAAAAGCTGGAAGGTTCGGTGCGCAATACCGGAATTCACGCGGCAGGTATCATCATTGCGCCAAGTGATCTTACGGATCTGTTGCCGGTGTTTATGGCTAAGGACGTAGACTCGCTGATCACACAGTATGAGGGCAATGTGATCGAGAATGCTGGGGTAATCAAGATGGACTTCCTGGGGTTGAAGACGCTGACCATTATCAAAGATGCGTTGGCGCTGATCAAAAGAAATTACAATCTGGTAATAGATATTGATACGATACCGCTGGATGACGAAGAAACCTACGAGTTGTATCAGGAAGGGAATACCAACGGTACATTCCAATTTGAAAGTGCCGGAATGCAGAAGCATCTGATCAATCTGAAGCCCGATAAATTTGATGATCTGATTGCCATGAACGCCTTGTACCGTCCGGGGCCGATGGAGTATATCCCTAACTACATTAAGCGTAAGCACGGGCAGGAAGCTATTACCTACGATCTGGCTGAGATGGAAGAATACCTGGGTGATACCTATGGTATTACTGTGTATCAGGAACAGGTGATGCTGCTGTCGCAGAGTATTGGTGGATTCAGTAAAGGAGATGCCGACGTACTGCGTAAGGCAATGGGTAAGAAGCAGAAGGCGGTGCTGGATAAAATGAAGGGGCAGTTTATTACGGGAGCCAAAGCGAAAGGGCATCCGGAAGATAAGTTGCAGAAAATCTGGACGGACTGGGAAGCCTTCGCACAATATGCGTTCAATAAATCGCACTCTACGTGTTATGCTTTGGTCGCTTATCAGACAGCATATCTAAAGGCTCACTATCCTGCAGAGTTTATGGCTGCGGTGTTGAATAACCAAAACAGTATTGACAAGGTCAAGTTCTATATGGAAGAGTGCCAGCGCATGGGGTTGCAGGTACTTGGGCCGGATGTTAATGAAAGTTTGAAAGGGTTTGCGGTTGCCAAAGAAAATGTGGTGCGTTTCGGACTGAATGCCATTAAGGGTGTAGGCGAAATGGGTGTTGAAGAGATAGTTAAAGAAAGAGAGTTGAATGGTGCATTTGTATCGGTGAACGATCTGATCAAAAGAGTAGACCAGCGGGCGTTAAATAAAAAATCATTGGAGAGTCTGGTGCTTGCAGGAGCGCTCGATTGTTTTACTGAAATACACAGGGCGCAGTACTTCTATATTTCAAATGCAAATCCGGTGAGTTACCTGGAGAAGTTACTGAAGTATGGCAGTTCTGTGCAGGCGAAATCAAATAAGGTGGCTCCGGGCCTGTTTGGCGGAGAAGAGATGGATACGCAGGCACTACCGCCTACACCCCCTGTATGTGAGAAATGGGGACTGCCAGAGCTATTGGACAAGGAAATTGAGGTGGTAGGTATTTATATAAGCGCGCATCCGCTGGATGGGTTTAAATTCGAAATGGAGAATTTTGATTTTACACCTGTTGCAGAAATAGAATCGTATAAAGGGCGCAATATCCGTATCGCTGGTTTTGTGAGTGATGCCGGACATCTTACCTCGAAAAAAGGTACGAAGTTTGGGAAGATGACCATCAACGACTATTCGGGGAATTTTGAAATAATGCTGTGGGAGAAAACCTATGTGCCATTTGGGAATTATCTGGTGAACGGTCAAAAGCTGATGGTGCAGGGTGTGTATGATGAGAATAGATTTCAGCCGGGCAGAATGGAATTTACTATTCAAAACATAATGCTGCTGGATGATGTGCGAAAGGTGATGGCCAAACGGTTGCGTCTTTCAATACCACTACATAAGATCGACGAGGCTTTTGTGGAATTTATGGACCAAAACATCAAGAGTCATCCCGGTACAACAGAATTGGTGTTTCATATTGCAGACTGGGATGGTATGGAGACTAAACTCAAATCGCAGAGTAAAAAGATAGAGATCAACGATGATCTGGTAAAATTCATCGAGGAGCATGAGGAAATAAAATATTCATTAGAGAAGGGTTAGATTAGTTAACAAGGTGTGAAATCGCGATCGAAATGTTAGCAGTATGTGGATAGATTATAGTGGTATTTCGCATCTCTATTTATCAGTGACGGGTAATTGAACTAACTTTGTCTTTCCTTTTAACAAAGAATATTAAATAATAAAAACAATGGCAGCAGTATTCACTGATTCGAATTTTGACACCGAAGTACTTAAAGCTGATAAGCTTTCTGTAATAGATTTTTGGGCTCCGTGGTGCGGTCCTTGTTTGGCTTTAGGCCCAACTATCGACGCACTTTCAAAGGATTATGAAGGTAAAGTAAATGTAGGTAAAGTAAACGTTGATGAGAATCCCAATCTTTCTATCAACTATGGTGTAACCAGCATACCATGCGTGCTCTTTATTAAAGACGGACAGGTAGTGGACAAGCAGGTTGGTGCAGCACCTAAGAATGTATTCGACAAAAAGATACAGAAGATATTAGCATCTTAATAACCTAGACGTTTTAATAACTCAAAAGAATCCTTCAGGTCACTGGAGGATTTTTTTATGCCCATGCAGTAATCGCTTCACTTTGTTTCTCAGTGGCTCGTGTATAAACAGCGTATTGATTGTGGCAATCATTACCACAATAACTATTGCAATAAAGCAGGTAATGAAATAGGGCCATTTCAGTTTAGCGTCGAAATAGGGGATAATGAACTTAAGGATAATGTACTGATGAAACAGGTACAGCGCATAGGATATCCGGCTGAGAAACAGTGTAGGTTTATTGATAAGAAAACCTGCATTTTTGTGTACGAACAATACAAACAATATGTAGAAGACGGCCAGTTCTGCCGCATAGCCAATTGGTTTGAGCCCAAACATATCTACGTGCCGGCTTGGGTATTCCAGTATCTGCGCAATGTAGCAGAATACAATACCTCCATACCTGGCCAACGTGCCTCCCTTAGTGTATATGCTGTAAAAGAATACTCCGGAAAGAAACAGTGGGAGGGAATGTATCAAGTACAGGTAATTACTAAACGTTGATATGCCGGAAAGCAGGTCGTTGCCGGGCAGATATCGGGTCGCTAAAGCAATTGTCATTTCTAAAGCCACCAAGGTTGTGAGTATAGGAATTGTTTTTTGTATTGCCTGTCGGGTATAGAGGAGCAACATTACGGCATAGAAGGCAAGTTCTACAGCCAGTGACCAATAGGGGCCATCGAGGTCTGCTATGCCAAAGTAATGCTGCAGCATGGTCAGGTTAACTGCGAACTGAAAATAGTCTGATAGTGGAACTAAGGTATTGTTTATCCATAGGGTATTTGCCAGCAGCAAAGCGAAAGTAAGTGCGACACAAAACCAGTAAAAGGGATAAAGACGGGCAAAACGGTTGATCACAAAGGCTTTGGCAGAACGAACGTGATTGAGCGTCATAAAAATGACAAAACCACTGATGATAAAGAACAGCTCTACCCTGCTGCGCCATAAGTAAAAGTGTAGGCATCGTGCACATAGTACCGTGAAAAACGACCACCAGTATGGCGGCAATGCCTCTCAATGCATCCAGTTCGTCTATCCTGTTGTTTGTTTTTGCATTGTACACTATGGGGTTTAAAAAAACTAAAACTGCATTTTATGAAAATGCAGTTTTAGGAGTTGAATTATTTAACTGTTAGCGCCTCAGTTTTAGTCGTTGCAGTCACATTCATCAGGCTCTTGAAGGAATGATTCCATGCGGTCATGCAAAATGAATTTCACTTCTGATCCATCGGAATATCCGATCCGGCTGAAGATCCAATGGGTACCATTGATCACACAAACATATACTTGTCCGATTTTCTTACCTTCTATTTTATCGCCAGAGATCTTTGCTTCTTTTTCTATGATCTTGTTGTAAACGGGGGAATAGAATTTATAGTAAACATGGGTAATGTTTTTGCTGTCTTTGTTGTTCAGTTTTACCAGGTATCTGTTTTGCTCACAGGTATAACATTCCCTGCACTGTTTTTTGATAGAGCATATATCAAAGAACTTCCTGTGTTTCAGGTAGTCATTATCCTGAGCCTGTACGTTGGTATTGCTCAGAACGAACAATAATGCAATTATCAAATAACTAATACGGGATGACATAAAAAACGATCGTTTTTGAATGAATTTTATAAAACAGATGAGTGCTTTAATTTCTTATTGCACTCACATTCATGCAAATATATAAAATGGCGAATAAAGACAATGTTTTAGTTTGACTTTTTTGAGAATGGAGTGCAGGAAAGGACTAATTGGACAGATAAATGTAATCTGGTTAATTCATTAATTGTTAGCGGTATTTCATTTGTGCCAATGCAGGGTGTCGGATAACCCGATTATTTATAATATTTTTGCATCTAAACACAGTCGATTGAGTACATCAGTTTATTTAATTACGCCTCCATTTACTCAATTAAATACACCGTATCCGGCAACTGCTTATTTAAAAGGGTTTTTTAATACCAGGAAAATTAGTGCTTATCAATCGGATCTGGGTCTGGAGGTGATACTTGAGTTGTTCTCAAAAAAAGGCTTACAGGAATTGTTCGGGGCTATTCCTAAAGATACTGGTGGTTTTTCTGAAAATTCCCGGCGAATCATAGCCCTGGAGGATGATTACATAAATACGATTGATGGCGTTGTCAGATTCATGCAGGGTGATGACCCATCGCTGGCGCACCTGATCTGTAAACGTAGTTTTTTGCCTGAAGCTTCCCGGTTCGCACAATTGGATGATCTGGTTTGGGCATTTGGTGCTATGGGTGTGCATGATAAGGCAAAGCATCTTGCGACATTATACCTTGAAGACTTATCGGACCTGATCAAAGAATGCGTTGATGAACATTTTGGGTTCAGCCGTTATGCAGAGCGATTGGGGCGGTCGGCTAGTAGTTTTGATGAACTGCATCAGGCTCTGAGCAAGGAATATACGTTTATTGATAAAATTCTAATTGGCATTCTTCAGCAGCGTATTCAGCAGCTCAATCCTAAGCTCGTAGCTATTTCGGTTCCGTTCCCGGGTAACCTGTATACAGCATTCAGATGTGCGCAGTGGATCAAAAAGAATGCCCCAGGCATAAAAGTGGCTATGGGTGGCGGTTTCCCGAATACTGAACTGCGCTCACTGAGCGATGCAAGGGTATTTGAATATTTTGATTTTATAACGCTGGACGATGGAGAAGCGCCACTGGAGAATCTTGTAAAATACATAGACGGTGCAATAAATGTAGACGGACTCAAAAGGACATTTTTATTGCAAAGTGGCAGAGTAAACTACGTTGATAATACGGCCTGCGCCGACTACAAGCAGGGCCAGGTTGGCACTCCCGACTATAGTGACCTGCTGCTGCATAAATATATTTCAGCAATTGAGGTGATCAACCCAATGCACAGTTTGTGGAGCAACGGCAGGTGGAACAAACTGACCATGGCACACGGCTGTTATTGGGGTAAATGCACTTTTTGTGATATTTCGCTGGACTACATAAAACGTTACGAGCCACTTACGGCCTCGATACTGTGCGACAGAATTGAGGAGATCGTTGCCCAAACCGGAGAGACAGGATTTCACTTTGTTGATGAAGCGGCACCGCCTGCGCTTATGAGGTCGCTGGCACTAGAGATCCTCAGACGGAAAATAACCATATCGTGGTGGGCCAATATTCGGTTTGAGAAGAGCTTTACCAGAGACCTGTGCTTACTGCTCAATGCTTCGGGGTGTATTGGTGTATCGGGTGGATTGGAGGTGGCTTCGGATAGATTACTGGAGTTGATTCAGAAGGGGATCACCGTGGCTCAGGTGGCCAGGGTGAACAGACATTTTACCGAAGCTGGAATTATGGTACACGCCTATCTGATGTATGGTTTCCCCACTCAAACTGCGCAGGAGACAATTGACTCGCTTGAGATGGTCAGGCAGATGTTTCAGGCGGGGATACTTCAGTCTGCTTTCTGGCATAGATTTGCCATGACAGCACATAGCCCGGTAGGGATGTATCCTGATCAGTTTAAGGTAAAAAAGGAAACAGATGATGTGGGTACTTTTGCTAATAATGATATAGTCCATTTGGATCCAACCGGGGCGGATCATGACCAGTTTTCGGAGGGCTTGAGGAAATCGCTGCTCAACTATATGCATGGTGTGGGTTTCGACCTTCCGCTACAAAAATGGTTTGAAGAAAAAGTTCCTAAAACTAAAATTGCACCTGATTATATCACTTCCATACTGAATGAAGTGGAATATCAGCCATTTAACGCAGCGGCAAAAGTTGTTTGGCTAGGGCATAGACCGGATGTGGAAATTGTAACTAAGTCTAAAAAAGGGGAACAGTGGGAGCTGGCATCTATCAATATTTTCAGCAAAAAAGAAACTATTAATTTAAGGACAGATAAAGCTCAGGGCATATGGTTGGCAGCTGTACTGGCGCAATTATCGGTAAATAATGCCCGGATGTGGACAATGGCTGAATTGAAGGCAGATTTTGAGGAGGCTGGACTGGAGGACTTTGAGTTGTTTTGGGAGAATAAACCTGTGAATACGTTATTCAAAGCTGGGCTACTGGTTGTTTAAAGAATTTAGAAAATGAGAAAAGTTGTAAGTTTATTAATCTTCTTTTGCATTGCGTGCAATGTTGCAAAACCGGCAAAAAATAAAGTTGTCGCAGAGCCGGTCGTGACGAAATGGTCGGGCGCCAGGGATGGGATGTCTTCGGGGCCAGGCACCTGCATGATTAAAGGGGTGATCACCGAGATTTTGCCCTTAAGTGGTTTGGACACAGTATCGCTTTGTGGCAAAAATCCGTGCAAAGCAAAAGTGAAAGTGCTGGAAGTATATGAATGCGGATCGTCGGTGACGATAACGCTCATAGTGGGCAAAATTGAAGAGATGGACTTTGCTTTCACTTTAAACAACACAACTTCGCTGTTGCCTGGTTTGAAACCTGCGATGTCTGGCCTAAAGGTGGGTGATACATTTACAGCCAATGCTCAGCAAAGATTGAAGCCAGGAGGAGATGGTGAATTTGTGATTTTTCATTATGACCCTATAGCCAGTCGCTAAGTATCTATGTGACCGGTGTTTTGCTACGCAGTTTGCCTTTTGCCTTAACAATTGTACCTTCATTGCCAATAAAATAGATTTCCTGTGAGAAAAGTACTTTTACCAATTGTAGCCGCATTTATTGTTGCGGCATTTTACATCGTCTCCGGTCCGGGAGGTAGGCTTACTGAAAATGAGGAGCATATGGGAGATCTGAATTCAATAGGAACGGAAGAGGATGCTGATGCGCGAATCAATTACGAACTGATGAGGTTGAAAAACCCTGCAACCGGTAAGATACCCTATCATATCAGGGAGCGCGAGTTGGAATTTGCTTCTAACCTGCCGAGCGACAGATATCTGGTGTCTGCTAAAACAACAGCACTAGACTGGGATCCCAGAGGCCCCTGGAACGTAGGTGGCAGAACCCGGGCACTTGCAATAGATGTGTCGAATGAGAATAATATTCTAGCAGGTACAATTGCGGGAGGAATGTGGCGCTCTACGGACAAAGGTCAGACGTGGCATCCAACAAAGTCGCCTAATGAATACAAAAGTGTTTCGTGTATTGTGCAGGATACCCGCCCGGGACACACCAATATATGGTATTACGGAGCTGGAGAGGCAATAGGGGCATCTGCTTCTGACAATGGAGCATATTATTTCGGCGATGGAATATATAAATCTGTAGACAGCGGCAAAACATGGAACAAAATAGCCTCAACTGCCAGTCAGTTAACCTCATTTGATCATTGGTCTGACATCGTATGGAATATAGCAATTGACCCGTCGGATATGGTCAATAACAAAATTTATGTAGCCGCATATGGTGCCATTTATAGAAGTATAGATAGCGGCCACACATGGACATCGGTGTTGGGAACTTTAGGTACGGCACAGTATTCAGATGTTGCAGTTACCCGCACCGGTGTGGTATATGCTACACTTAGCAGCGACGGACCAAACGGAGGCATTTATAGATCTGCGGACGGTATTAGTTTTACTAAGATCACACCGTCGTGGTTTCCAGCTCCAATGAACAGATATAAAATAGGCATCAGCCCTGCCGATGAGAATCAGGTGTACTTTTTAGGGAATACGCCTGGATACGGCTACCCTGATACGAATTATGTTGGAACTATAGAATGGAATAGTTTGTGGAAATATTGGTACCGGTCGGGCAATGGTGCAGGTGATACCGGCGGTAAGTGGCAGGACAGATCGCTGAATCTTCCAAGCACTGGTGGCCCGTTTGATAAGTTTATGACCCAGGGTTCGTATGACATGGTGATTAAAGTAAAACCCAATGATACCAATGTGGTATTTGTAGGCGGCACTAATCTTTATCGGTCTACATCCGGTTTTGCAGATAAGTATCATACAACATACATTGGTGGCTACAAAGAACATGCAACGCTGCCGGTGGTTGATATGTACCTCAATCATCATCCCGATCAGCATGAGGTAGTATTTTTTCCAAGTAACCCGAACAAAATGCTCTCAGGTAACGATGGTGGCATATTCTACACAAATGATAATACCGCGCCGTCAATGTTATGGACTTCTTTGAACAACGGGTACCTGACAAGTCTGTTTTATACATGTGCGATAGATCATGCAGCAACTAATGATGTAATTGTTGGTGGCGCACAGGATAACGGTAGCTGGTTCACCAATTCGCAGAACCTGACTCAACCTTGGGTATCTCCGCGCGGTGGTGATGGCTCTTATTGTGCCATTGCTGATAACGGTACGTCTTATTACTTCAGTATTCAGCTTGGCAGGATCATGAAAGCCAAGCTGACTCCTTCAGGTAGAGTCGACAGCTTTGCACGTATTGATCCTATCGGCGGACGTGGATACCAGTTTATCAATCCGTTTGCACTCGATCCAAATAACAACAACATCATGTACCTGGCTGCAGGAAGGCTATTGTGGAGGAACAACGATCTTTCCGGTATTCCATTCGCATCAAACTGGGATTCCATTTCTACCAATTGGTTTAAAATACCGGATTCAATTTCAACCGGAGGTGGGAATATTACCGCTGTTGCTGTTTCAAAGAAGCCAGCCAACCGTGTTTATATTGGCACGGACAGCCACAGGGTACTTCGCATAGACAGTGCGAATGTGGGTATACCTCGTTTCAGGAATATTACCTCATCTATTTTTCCAACTAGCGGCAATGTGAGCTGTGTTGCGGTGGATCCGGTAAATGCTGACAATATTATTGTTACATACTCTAACTACGGAGTGTACAGTTTGTTTTATTCGCATGACGGCGGAACTACCTTCAGTAAGATTGCTGGAAATCTGGAAGATAATAAGACTACCGGCGCAGGTAACGGCCCTTCAATACGGTGGGCCAGCATCATTCCGGTCTATGATGGTAGTCCAAGCATGAACGGCAGGGTATATTTAGTGGGTACCAGTGTAGGTTTATTTGCTACAACACAGCTCAACGATACTAATACCGTTTGGGTACAGCAAGGAACAAATACTATTGGCGCTAGTGTTGTTGATATGATCGATTATAGAACTACCGATGGTCTGGTTGTTGTTGCTACACATTCGGGTGGCATATTCTCTTCGCACATCACACAAACGGGCAGTTTTACCTCTGTTCCTTCTGCTCCTGTTGCTGCAAACAATTTTACATTCACCAATTATCCTAATCCGTTTACCGGCGAAACAACCATTCAATTCAATCTCCCGGAGAGCAGCTATGTGTCGCTGGTGATCTATGATGGGATGGGCCGTTTGGTGCGTACAGTGGCAAATGAGCAGATGCCTGCGGGTGATCACAAATACTTGTTTGCTACTAATAACCTTGCTCCCGGTATTTACTACTGCAATATAAAAGCAGGAGGTAGGTACGAGACGAGAAAGATTGAAATTCTCAGATAAGGTTACAGGTCTTTGATAAAACAACAATGCCCTCAGGAAGATTGAGGGCATTGTTATTTGAGTCTTTCTTTGACAAGTGTTTATTGCTTTTCCGCTTGTATATATGCCATCGGTACTGTCAGTGATAGTGTGCCGGATTTGGCGGCAAGTTTGTTTAAATTTTCTTCGAGTATAGGGAAGAAACTTTTGATCATATTTTCCGGAATCAGTGCTTTCCATGAGGCCAGCCAGCCGAGTTTGATAAAGTTGTGATTGAGGAATGCTGTTCCATCAAGAAAATCCATTTTGAATTCATCAGCGTGGCGCACTATCAAGCTAAATCCGGCATTTGAGAATTGTTGAGAGATAGATTTTACATTGCCGCGATGTTCCTGGTGGCTGGTTAAATTGGATAACAACTTTGCGTTGCCAGTTTGCACCAATGTGTCTGCAAATACATCGTAGAATTCCTGCCAGTGCCCGTTCAGGTTGGTGGTAAGCGCAAGCCTGCCGCCGGGTTTTAGTACTCTATAACATTCGGCAAACACTTTATCGGGCTGCTCGAAATTGTTGATGCCGAGATTGGAGACGATAAGGTCAATACTGCTGTCGGCGAAAGGAATGTTGTCGGCGCTGCCTTCTATTATAGATGCGTTTGTAATGCCATAGTTTCTGATTTTTTGGTTGGCCCGCTTATTGGCATTAACCCATGGGTCAAGACCGTAACAGGTAGAAGATGTGCCGAGACGCTGTGCGAGTTCCAGCAACGGGAAACCAGCTCCTGAACCTATATCAAGCACCTTTAAGTTGGGTGCCAGTTTCAGATGTTTGAACAACAATAACCCGAATGATGCACTCCATAGCGGCATTTCATCAAAAGTGCTGATGAAATCGGCAGTGTCTTCGAATTTATAGTTCAGGTATTCATGCATGTTGTGGAAGATTGGCTATTAGCAAAATAGGTAAAAAAGTAACATCAAAGCGGTGTATTTTTTATTTAGATATTGGTTGTTACTGTTTAGATGGCAAGGAATTGGGTGGGTAAAGATGCATTGCGACTTTTCGATAGCCATTGTGCTGAGTTCTTATTGTTTTTTTAATTTTTTATGCTCTTTTAATAACTAAATTTGCAGTTGGTAAAACCAAGCAACACTTATGAAATTTACATACTACGGACATTCTTGTTTTGGCGTTGAGATCAAGGGCAAAAAGATATTGTTTGATCCGTTTATCTCTGGTAATGAACTGGCAAGAGGCATTGTAGACGTTGATACAATTCAGGCTGATTACATTCTGGTTTCACACGGTCATGGCGATCATGTGGCCGATCTGGTTGCAATCGCCAAGAGAACCGGAGCCAAAGTTATTGGTGCTTACGAGGTGGTGAGTTGGGCCGAAAAGAATGGGGCAGGAAGTGTTCACCCTATGAACTTTGGATCAGCCCATTTTGAATTCGGTAAATTATGGTTTTTGCCAGCTATGCACAGCAGCAGTATGCCCGATGGCAGCTATGGAGGCAATCCGGGTGGTTTTTTAATAAAAAGTGACGAGGGTACGTTTTATTACAGCGGTGATACCTGCGTAACGATGGATATGAAACTAATTCCCGCTTATGCCAAGCTGGATTTCGCAATACTTCCGGTAGGGGGTAATTTTACAATGGATGCCGAAGATGCGGTGATGGCTGCTGAATTTATTGCATGTGACAAAATAGTTGGTGTTCATTTTGATACTTTTGGATATATTAAAATCGACCATGAGTGGGCAAAGAAAAAATTCAGGGATGCCGGTAAAGAGTTAATATTGCCAATGATAGGAGAATCGATTACCTTGTAATCGGATTGAATACGGAATAAAAATAATTATTAATATAATACTTAGTTCGTAAAGTCGGACAACGGGTGAATATGGCCAAAGTAATAGCGATAGCGAATCAGAAAGGAGGGGTGGGGAAGACCACAACAGCGATCAACCTGGCGGCAAGTCTTGCTGTACTGGATTATAAAACTCTGCTGGTTGATGCAGACCCTCAGGCGAACAGTACTACCGGTAATGGGTTTGATCTGAAGAATATACAGATCAGCTTGTACGACTGTATGGTGAACGACACGCCTATATCACAGGTACTGCTGGAGACTCAAACACCCAATCTGCACCTTGTTCCCAGCCATCTGGATCTGGTAGGTGCGGAAATAGAATTGATCAATCACCCGAACAGGGAATTTGTGTTGCGTAAAGCACTTGAAACCGAGTTGGCTAATTATGATTTCATTATTATAGATTGCTCACCTTCTCTGGGTTTGATAACCGTGAACGCACTTGCAGTTGCCGACAGTGTAGTGATACCGGTACAGTGTGAATATTTCGCATTGGAAGGATTGGGCAAGTTGCTGAATACAATTAAGATCGTACAAACCAGGATCAATGCAAATCTGAAGATCGAAGGCATATTGATGACCATGTATGATGGTCGCCTGCGCTTATCGAATCAGGTGGTTGAAGAGATCAAGAACCATTTTGGAGATCTGGTATTCAATACCATTCTGCACAGGAACACCAGGCTGGGCGAGGCGCCTAGCTTCGGTATGCCAGCCATACTATATGATGCAGAAAGTACTGGTGCAGTGAATTACCTGAATCTGGCCAAGGAGATTCTGCAGAAGAACAACATGACCAAAATTAAAAATGAAGATAAAATTTTAGAGACAGATGAGCATGGCGCAGATCAATAAAAAGCAAGGGCTGGGAAAAGGTATCCGGGCATTGCTGGATACGATCGATGAGGAGATAAAAACACCTAAGGATGGTGTGCCGGCTGTTTCAGGTCAGAATAACAATAGTAACAACAATAACAACGCCAACAGTGTCGCTGGTACTGCACGTATACCACTTGATCAGATAGTTGTAAATCCGAGCCAGCCGCGTCACGATTTTGATGAGCAGGCACTCAGGGAGTTGTCGGAAAGTATCAGGTTGCACGATATTATACAGCCCGTAACGGTTGTAAAGTTATCGGGCGATAAGTACCAGCTGATTTCAGGAGAACGCCGTCTGAGAGCCTCTAAAATGGCGGGTTTGCAGGATATTCCTGCTTATGTGCGCACCGCAGATGGACAGGGAATGCTGGAAATGGCATTGCTGGAAAATCTGCAGAGAGAGAACCTGAACGCAATTGAGATAGCACTGAGCTACAGGCAATTGATGGACGAATGCGGCCTTACTCAGGAACAGGTGTCTGAGCGGATGAAGAAGGAGCGCAGCACAGTGACCAACTATTTACGCTTACTAAAATTACCTCCCGATATACAGAAAGCAGTTAGAGATGGTTCGTTGAGTATGGGTCATGCTCGGGCAATAATTGGCCTGGAGCATGTGGATCAGCAGTTGTATGTTTTCAGAGAAGCCGTACAGCGTGGCTTGTCGGTAAGGCAGGTGGAGCAGATGGTGAAGGATATGACTGCCGAGAAAGCGCAATCTACCGGTAAGCCAGCAAGTGTAAAGCTCCCACCCGCATATAAGCGTATAGAAGATAACATGGCATCTCATTTTTCCACAAAGGTGAAGCTTGACCGCAAAAAATCGGGTAAGGGAAGTATACTCATCGAGTTTTATTCCGACGAGGATCTGGAGCGGATCATGGATATGATGAAGTTGTAAACCGCAACCCCAAACCCCTAAAGGGGCTTCCCGATGTTATAAATGCATGGTGCTTAATTTCCGTGAAAATGATTGAATGAAAACATTATGGAAGACAAACAACATCTCCCTTTAGGGTCGGGGTTTGATGATAAATGGGAGAAAGAAGCCAAAGAGCACCAGAAGCTATACAAGTACCAACTGGAAAGGGGTAACTTCAATAAGATGCTGAAGGCTCTGCCTGACCTGCATGAAGCGGCTTTCGCTAAAATAGATTGCCTACAGTGTGCCAACTGTTGTAAAAACCACTCCCCCCGTTTTAAACAACCCGATATTAAGCGAATCGCAAAAAGCCTGCGCATAAAAGAAGGCGACCTTGTGGCCCAGTATCTGAAACTCGATGAAGAGGGCGACTATGTGACAAGATCAAAGCCATGTCCGTTTCTGGCTGAAGACAATACCTGCAATATCTACGACGACCGACCAAGCGATTGCGCCCGTTACCCGTATACAGACGAGGATGTTTTTCTGAAGCGCACTCAGCTTACTTTAAAGAATACTACCGTTTGCCCCATTTCATTTACTGTAATGGAGGGGTTGCTGAAACTAGAAGGGAAATAGCCGATTATTTTCATAAATAATGGAGAGTTAATCCCTTTGTGGAATTAGACTGAAGGTTTGTGCTTTTATCAACCACAATTTGATGAATTCCAGACAACTTCACTTTATCAATTCGCAAACACCATTCTCCTCGATTCTACTACCTGTCCGTCAATGACCAGACTGTATATGTATGTACCGTTCATGTTGTAGCCGTGATCAAACAAAATCTCGTTCATGCCATTTTCCAAAGTTATATTGCTGCGGCTTACTTCTTTACCATTCAGATCGCGAATAGATATCCATGCTTCTTTATAGCTGATCTTGTCGTTGACCAGCACTGATATCGTAGTTGCCTCATCGGCAGGATTAGGTTTGTTTTGCAGCAACTCAATTGATTTCTTCGGAGCAGTAATAATGCCAATACCATTTACTGGCGGAACTGTGGTTGTAATTTCTTTTGAAAAAAGGCTTTCTACTCCATTGATATCCACAGATGCAACGCTAACTATACATGTGCCCGCCGGCACGGGAATAGCTGCGCTTGTGCTGCCGGTGAAGGTGTAGACTGAATCCCAATCGTTTGTTGTGGACCGCACACCTACCCGGTAATTCAAATATTCGGGGTGAAGTGTGATGGTTACAAAAAGGTTCCCCGGGAAAGTAGTTACAGTAAAATCCGGTGTTTTTGGGCTGATGCCTATCATGCCTGCAGCATTGCCATTGATCACTGTGTTGCGTGCGAGGTAGTTGAAGTCCACGAAAAATGTGTCTATGATGCCATCAGCATTAATATCTACGCCTATGCTGTCGCTTGATGTGTGCTGCCTGTCAGCATAAGTGCCGCTAGTAACATTAGCATCTCCTGCTTCATTCTGTGATGTGAAACGCATGGCAGTATAGTTGAGCTGGCGGAAAGGGATGTGGTCTCCGCCACGCCCAGTGCGGTCTTCCGGAGTCATTATGTTGATGCCCATTGGTACGTTGGCTGTTGGAAGCAACATTTCGTTATACTCTAATTTTATGTATCTGGATAGCTGCTTGTGCGCAGAGTTGAAACCACCGTAAGAAAATAACCGTACGTGAGT
>CAIKOJ010000058.1 GCA_903829015.1 uncultured Bacteroidota bacterium | reverse complement strand
TAATTCGGTAGTTTAATTTCGCATTATCTCTCGGTAAAATTTGAGAATGTAACTGTGAGGAATTTTGGAGGAGAAAAAAAAGGCAAAAATGTATTCGACGCATATAGTAGAACTTGTTGGATGTCAAAGATAAAGTAAACCACTATGGTATCGATATCTGCATACATCTAATGCTGTAGCCGGTATTAATTTTCCACATCAAAATAAAAAAATTAAAAATATCAATTGGGTACTAACATTTTGACTGTAATTGTCGCCTATATAATGTGGACATGTGGATAAATAAATGACCTTGTAGGGGTAATTTTCGTTGAAAAACTGCCCAAACCAAGCCATTTTTTTGAAAATGTAATATATTTCACATCCGTGACTGAAGAAAAATATTTGCTTTTATTTGTTTAAAAAGCGGCAAATTGGTTGTTTTTTAAACTTTAATAGCTATCTTAGTCGCAGATATTGTAACGGCATAGTAAATTTGATGCGTGTTTTTGCATCAAATCAGTGCGTGTTATCGGTATATTTTGCTGAAAAATCTGAATAAAAACAAAGGAGTATAAAATCGTTCATAATTATTTTATTAACTTGACAGTATGAGAAAAATCTATTTATTCCTCGCTCTTATTTGCCTGAATTTTGTTGGCCTATCACAGACAAGTACCTATTCCTACACAGGCAGTGTACAAACATATACTGTTCCTGCGGGTGTAACTTCAATCTCCCTGGATGTTGTAGGTGCGCGTGGCGGTGGATCGAATTATAATAACGGTGGCGCTGGTGGACGAGTGCAGGTTACAATGAATGTAACTCCTGCACAGGTGTACAGCGTTTACGTAGGAAGCGTTGGCTCAGGGGTTGGTGCAAACGGTGGTGCCTTTGGTAATAATGGTTTTACAGGTCATGTGGGTGGAAACGGAAGTTCGTTTGGTGGCGGCGGTGGCGCTGCTACTGAGATCTGGTTATCAGGATCACCAGTAATTGTTGCAGGAGCAGGAGGCGGCGGAAGCTGGACCTGCACCAGTGATCATGGTGGTTTGGGTGGCGGACTTGTAGGGTCTAATGGTCTTTATTGCGGATCTTATAATGCTAGTTATTGCGGTACTGGAGGAAATACTACAACTTCTACAGGCGGCGTACAAGGCAGTTGCGGTTCTGGTGCTCCAGGTACACAATTTGTAGGAGGTAATGGCGGTACAGTAAGTACATCATGGTTCAGCGGCGGTGGCGGCGGATATTATGGCGGCGGCGGCGGTTGTCAGTATGGTTCAGGCGGCGGCGGATCTTCTTTCCCCGCATCAGCAAGCGGCAGTATCACTGGACTAGTTCACACACAAGGTTTTAACAATACTGGAAGCGGTTCAGTGAGTATAACAGTTTTATGTCAGGCTCCTGGTTCTATTACTGGTACATTATCTGTATGTAATGGTTCTACTACTACTTTATCAAATCCAACAGGTGCAACTGGTGGCACATGGACCAGCAGCAATACTGCTGTGGGTACTGTTTCAACTACTGGCGTTGTTACCGGACGTGCTCCAGGCACAACAACTATCTCTTATGTACTTGGGTCACCATGTGGCGGAACTAATGCTTCTGTTGTTGTAACTGTTAATGCACTTCCTGGCTCAATTAGTGGAACATTAAGTGCATGTAACCCTGGTTCAAATACATTGACTAATTCTGTTACTGGTGGTACATGGACAAGCAGTAATACATCAGTAGCTACTGTTGGTTCTGCTTCTGGTACTGTTAACAGTGTAGGGCCTGGTACAACAACGATAACTTATTCTCTGAACAACGGATGTACGAATACTACTGCCGTTTATACGGTAAATTCAAATCCGGCGGCAATTACTGGTTCTGCTACAATTTGCGGTGGAACCGGACCAACTTCAGTTTCACTTGCGAGTGCAACCACAGGAGGAACTTGGAGCAGCAGTAACACAGCTTTGGGTACAGTTAGTTCAGGCGGTGTAGTAACCGGTATAGGTGCTGGTACTCCAACTATTACTTATACGCTTCCTACCGGTTGTTTCTCTACAACAACTGTTCCTGTTAATGCAGTTGCAAATATCACAGGTACACCAAGTGTTTGTCTCGGTCAAACGATAACATTATCTGATGCGACATCAGGTGGTACATGGAGCAGCAGCAATACCGCTGTAGGCACAATTAACAGTTCGGGCGTTGTTACAGGTCTTTCAATTGGTTCAACTACAATTTCATATGCAGTTAGCTCATTAGGTTGTTCTGCAGTAGTTTTAGTTAACGTTACTAACCCTCCAAGTACATACGCTGTAACAGGAGGTGGTGCATATTGCGCAGGTGCTGCGGGTGTGCATATCGGTTTGAATAACTCAAATCCTGGTATCAGCTACCAATTATATAATGGTGCAACTCCTGCTGCGGTAGTTACAGGTACTGGATCAGCAGTAGACTTCGGTTTCTTAACTGCAAGTGGTACTTATACAGTTATCGCAAATCCGGGTACTACATGTTCGGCAACTATGTCAGGCAGTGCTACAGTGAGCGTTAATCCGCTACCTACCGCATTCTCTGTAACTGGTGGCGGACCATATTGCGCTGGTGGTACTGGCGTAAACGTATTCCTTAATTCTTCAACGATCGGCGTTAACTATCAGTTGATGCTTGGCGCAACCCCAATTGGTTCACCACAGGTAGGAACCAGCGGTTCAATCAACTTTGGTTTAATGACTACTGCAGGTACTTACACTGTAACTGCAACAAATGGTACTACAAGTTGCGTTAACTCAATGTCGGGTAGCGCGGTTGTTTCCATAAATTCTTTACCAACTGCTTTTGCAATTACAGGTGGTGGTAACTACTGCGTAGGCGGTACAGGCGTATCGATCGGACTTGCAAACTCTAATAGCGGAACTACTTACCAGTTGATGCTGGGAACTACTCCGGTTGGTGCTGCATTGGCTGGTACTACAGGTTCAGCTTTAAGTTTTGGTTTAATAACTACTGCAGGTACTTATACAGTTCTTGCTACAAATACTGCAACAGGCTGCCAGAACTTAATGTCTGGTACAGCTGTTGTTACTATCAATTTGTTACCAACTGCGTTTGTAGTAACAGGTGGTGGTGCATATTGCTTCGGTGGTGCAGGTGTTCCTGTAGGACTTAATAGTTCTACAGTAGGTGTTAACTATCAGTTAGTGCTTGGTTCTACACCGGTAGGTTCACCGGTTGCTGGTACAGGTGCAGCAATAACTTTTGGCCTGCAGACCACAACAGGATCTTATACAGTTGTTGCAACAAACGGAACTACAGGCTGTGTAAATAATATGACTGGTAGTGTTTCTGTATCTACCAATCCTTTACCAAGTTTATTTAATGTTACCGGCGGTGGCGGATATTGTGCTGGTGGTACCGGAGTTGCAGTAGGGCTTAGTGGTTCTACAGTAGGTACTACTTACCAATTATTTAACGGACTTACTTTAATTGGTGCAACTGCTGGTACAGGTGGCGCAGTTACATTTGGCCTTCAGCTTGCAGCAGGTAACTACACAGTTGTTGGTACTACTACAGCTACCGGCTGTGTAGGTAACATGTCTGGTTCGGTAAATGTGGTGATCAACCCATTACCAACCGTTTTCACAGTAACTGGTGGTGGTAACTATTGTGCCGGTGGTACAGGTGTTGCAATCGGTTTGAATAATTCTCAGTCAGGTGTTAACTATCAGTTGATGAATGGCGTAACTGCTGTTGGTACACCGGTTGCAGGCACAGGTACTGCGATATCTTTTGGCTTACAGACACTGGCTGGTTCTTATACAGTTGTTGCGGTTAATGCTACAACATCATGTACAAGCAACATGAGCGGAAGTGCGGTTATCGTTGTTAATCCACTTCCTACAATTTATGCAATTACCGGTGGTGGTGGTTATTGCTCTGGCGGTGCAGGAGTGCACATCGGTCTTGCGGCATCTAATACTGGTATCAGTTATCAGTTGATGAACCCGGGTATTGTTGGTGCTCCACTTACTGGTTCAGGTGCTGCTCTTGATTTCGGATTTATTTCTGCAGCAGGTACATATTTTATTCAAGCTACAAATACAGCTACATCTTGTGTTACTAACATGAGTGGTACTGCTGTAGTAAGCATAAATGCATTGCCTACTACATATACAGTAACTGGCGGTGGCAATTATTGCGCTGGTGGCGCAGGTATGCCAGTTGGCTTATCTAATTCTACATCTGGTGTCAATTATCAATTATACCTTGCTGGTTTACCGGTAGGTGCAGCGGTTGCAGGTAGCGGTTCTGCTATTTCTTTCGGAAATCAGACAGTTGCAGGTACTTATACAGTGGTTGCTACTACAGCAGCTACAGGATGTTCAAACAATATGACTGGTAGTGTTACTATCGGTATCAACCCACTTCCTGCAGTATTTGCAATCACCGGTGGTGGTAACTATTGCGCAGGTGGTACTGGCGTACATGTTGGTTTGAGCGGTTCTACTGCAGGTATACAATATACATTAATGAATGGTCTGGCTTCTGCAGGTACAATAATAGGTACAGGCGGTGCTCTTGATTTTGGTTTGATCACAGCTTCTGGTACATATACGATCGTTGCTAGTAACCTTGGAACAGGTTGCAGCAATACTATGACCGGCAGCGTAGTTGTTAATATTAATCCATTGCCAGGATTGTTTACAATCGGCGGTGGTGGTAACTATTGTGCAGGCGGAACAGGTGTCAATGTTACATTGGGCGGTTCTGCTATCGGCATTAGCTATCAATTATATGTAGGTGGTGTGCCATCAGGTGCTCCGATTGCAGGTACGACATTCCCAATCAATTTTGGGTTACAGACTGTCGCTGGTACATATAATGTTATAGGTACTAATGTTACTACTGGCTGTTCTGCTACTATGACGGGAACAACATCTATCGTTATCAATGCTCTTCCGGTGTTACACACAGTAACAGGTGGTGGTAGCTATTGCGTAGGTGGTACAGGCGTTGCTATCGGACTTGATGGTTCAAATACAGGAACAAATTATCAGTTGTATAATGGTTCTACTGCAGTAGGTGCTGCTGTACCAGGTACAACTGGTTCACCGATCGCCTTCCCAATGCAGACTGCTTTAGGTCTTTACACAGTTGTTGCAACTAACACTACAACTTCTTGCTTGAGCAATATGACCGGTAGCGCATCAGTAGGTATTTACACATTGCCTGTTGTTTATAACATCACAGGTGGCGGTAACTATTGCGTTGGTGGTACAGGTGTTAACGTTGGTTTAAGTGGTTCAAATGTGGGTGTAACTTACCAGTTAATGAATGGCAGTGCTCCTGTTGGTGGTCCACTTTCAGGAACTGGTGGTTCATTAAATTTTGGTTTACAGGTTACAACAGGCAACTATACTGTTGTTGCTACTAATACTTCAACTGGTTGCAGCAATGTAATGGCTGGTACAGCAATTGTTGGTACTAATCCTTTACCTGCTTTATTCAATGTAACTGGCGGCGGTAACTATTGTGCTGGCGGAATTGGTGTACCAGTTGGTACAGATGGTTCTACAGTAGGTGTTCTTTATCAGTTAATGAGAGGCGCATCTATGGTTGGCGGTCCTGTTGCAGGAACTGGTAGTGCCCTTAGCTTTGGTATGCAAACTGTTGCTGGTAACTATACTGTAGTAGCTACATCAGTAACAACAACTTGTGTTAATACAATGACTGGCAGTGTTGCTGTTGCAATTGATCCGGTACCAGCTGTTTATTCAATAACAGGTGGCGGTAACTATTGCAGCGGTGGTACTGGTCTTAATATTTCTTTGAGCAACTCAGATGGTGGTATCTCTTATCAGTTATACAATGGCACTACGCCAGTAGGTTCTGCAATGGTTGGTACAGGAAGCGTTCTGTCTTTCGGTAACCAAACAGCTCCAGGAAGTTACATGATCATTGCAACTGACTTAACAACCGGTTGTACTTCAAATATCCTCGGAACAACAATTGGTATCAATCCGTTGCCAACAACTTACCTCGTAGGTGGTGGTGGTAGCTATTGCGCTGGTGGTGCAGGCGTTCATATCACATTGAGTGGTTCTAATACAGGAATTTCTTATCAGTTGAAAAATGGTGGATCTAGCTTGGGTGCTCCATTGCCAGGTACTGGTCTTGCGCTTGATTTCGGTGCAATTACCGGCCCTGGATTATACACTATTGAAGCTACTAACAATACTACAGGATGTGTAAATACAATGACTGGTTCTGCAAATATTATTGTTAATGCATTGCCTACAGTTTATTCTGTAGCTAGCACAAGCAGTACTTATTGCGCTGGTGGTGGTGGCGTTAATATCTGGCTGAACAATTCAGACGCAGGTATCAACTATCAGCTTTACAATGGTTCTACTACAGTAGGTTCTGCATTGCCAGGTACAGGTTCATTGGTTAACTTCGGTTACCAGCTGGCTGCAGGTTCTTATACTGTTGTAGGTATGAATCCGGTTACAGGATGTAATAATCTTATGGCTAGCGGCGTAACTATCGTTGTTAATCCTCTTCCGGTTGTTTACACTGTAACTGGCGGCGGTGGATATTGCAACGGCGGTGCCGGTGTTAATATTGGCTTAAGCGGATCTAACGCAGGTGTTTCTTATCAGCTGATGCTTGGTTCTGCTACAGTTGGTGCGCCGGTATCTGGTACTGGTAGCGCAATCAGCTTTGGCTTACAGACTGCAGCAGGTAATTACACAGTGGTTGCAACTAATGTGGCTACAACTTGCGTAAACAACATGTCTGGTACTGCAACGGTTTCAATCAACAGCTTGCCTCCAACATTTACTGTAAACGGCGGTGGTAACTTCTGCGCTGGTGGTTCAGGATCAGTTGTAGGTCTTACAGGTTCTACACTTGGTGTTAACTATCAGTTATATGTATCAAGCGTAGCTACTGGTAGCCCGGTTGCTGGTACTGGCGGAGCAATTTCTTTCGGTCCTCAGACTGCAGCTGGTAACTACACTGTAGTTGGTACTAGTACATTAACAGGTTGTACAAATACAATGATCGGTAGCGTAAACGTTGGCATCAACGCAGCGCCTACTCCGATAACTGTTATTGGTGGTGGTAACTATTGTGTTGGTGGATCTGGCGTAACCGTTGGTTTAGCTAACTCATTCACTGGCTACACTTACCAGTTAATGCGTGGTACTACCATGGTAGGCGCTGCTGTTGCAGGTTCTACAGGTACTCCAATTAACTTTGGTTCACAAACAGTTGCAGGTACATATTCTGTGATTGCTACAAATACAAGTACTTCTTGCACAGGTAATATGTCTGGTACAGTTTCTGTGATTATTAATCCATTGCCTACTGCATATACAGTAATAGGTGGCGGTAACTATTGCGCTGGTGGTGCAGGTGTGAACGTTGGTTTGAGCAATTCAGATCTGGGCGTAAATTATACCTTGTATTCAGGTTTCAGTTCTGCAGTTACACTTCCTGGCACAGGCGGTCCATTGAACTTCGGTTTACAGACTACTGCAGCTACATATACTGTATTGGCTACTAACGCTACAACTGGTTGTCAGTCTACAATGTTGAGCAGCGTTACAGTAGTGGTTAATCCTGTTGTAACTCCAATCGTTACTATCAGCTCTGCTTCTGGTGATACAGTATGTGAAGGTCGTTTTGTAACCTTTAATGCAAATGCTGTTAACGGTGGTACTTCACCAGCTTTCCAATGGACAGTGAATGGCGCAGCTTCTGCTACAGGTTCTAGCTACAGCTACAGCCCATCAAACGGCGATATCGTAGGTGTAATGCTTACCAGCAGTGCTGCATGCGCAATGCCTTCTACAGTAAGTGCTTCTAAAACAATGGTGGTTGATCCTAATGCAATGCCTTCAGTTAGTGTAACAATTAATCCTGGTAAAGTTGTTTGTCAGGGTACTACAGTTACATTCTCGGCAGCTCCTTCATATGGTGGCAGCGCTACTGGTTATTCATGGATCAAGAATGGCGTAAGCTCTGGTACATCTTCAACATTCAGCTATATCCCAGTTGATGGTGATATCGTTTATTGCTCTATAACCAGCAATTACCATTGCAGGCTTGCAAATTCTGCACAGAGCAGCCAGATCAATATGGAAGTTGATCAGCCTTTGGTGCCGATCGTTACTATCATACCAAACCCAGGTACAAACATTGCTGCTGGTCAGACAGCTAGTTTCAATGCAACTGTGTTACATGGCGGTCCTACTCCAGCTTACCAGTGGCTTGTAAATGGCAACCCTATATCAGGAGCAACTATGCCTACCTTCTCTACAAGCACTTTGTCTGAAGGTGATTCAGTAGCTTGTCAGGTGTTGAGCAGCGGCGGTTGTCCTGGTCTGTTAGGCTTCAATGCAGTAAGAATGCATGTTATTGGTACTGGTGTTCAGCAGTTAGGTTCATCTGCTTCAGATGTTGTTCTAATGCCTAACCCAAGTAAAGGGAACTTTACAGTGAAAGGTACAATAGGTGCTGTTGCTGATGAGGAAGTTACTATGGAAGTAGCTAACATGTTGGGTCAGGTGATCTATACAAATAAAGTTCAGAGCCGTGGCGGCATGATCAATGAGCATATCTCTCTGGGTGCTAACCTGGCAAACGGTATGTACATCCTTAGCCTCCGTTCTGGTTCAGAAAATAAAGTTTTCCATCTGGTTATTGAGCAATAATCGGTTGAAGTTTTTAAAGCAAAAAAGGCACCTGATTGGTGCCTTTTTTGTTGGTATCTGTTACCCTTAAAATTTCTGCTTTACCAGTCTATTAGACAGCTTTGTGATTTTCAAGCCCTTATGGTATTTTGTTGAGAAAATAAAAAAAAAAGTGTTAAAGAATGTTTGTTTGTTCAGATAATTATTTAATTTAGGCGGGGAATAATTTGAAGATTAGTAAAAATGACGATTTTTCAGCGTTATTTTTATTGGTCTCTTGTTATCTTTATTACGCATTTTATTGAGTTTGGAGTAATGTAACTGTTTTAAATCCTTTTAATTTTTTTTCAAAAAGTTGTGTATGAAAAAAGTCTATTTTTTACTTATTCTCCTCTGTCTGAGCTGCCTGAACTGGAGCTCAATTGCCCAAACTACCAGCTATACAACTGTTGGTACGTACACGTTTACGGTGGGAACCGGATACTCTACCATTGCCGTTGATATGGCCGGTGGTGGAGGCGGTAACTCCCTAAGCAGTCAGGGTGGTAAAGGTGGTCGTGTACAGGCAATTCTTGCTGTTACTGCGGGCCAGGTGTTAAACATTTATGTAGGTGGAGCTGGTTCCAACTACGTATATTGTACTTCTACTGCCGGTGGTGCAAATGGTAGTGGTGGTGGTGCCAACGGTGGCTTTGGTTATGGCTACGGTGGTGGCGGTGGTGGTTCTTCCGATATCAGGATCGGTGGTACTGCACTATCCAATCGCGTGATCATTGCCGGTGGCGGCGGTGGCGGTGGATACAACTGCGGTACCACTAATGGTGAGTTTGGTGGAGCTGGTGGCTTCCCTGCTGGTGGTTTCGGTACTTGTTGTAACTATGGTACCGGTACTGCACAGTGCTACGGTGGATCAGGTGGTACACAAACCGCAGGCGGTGTAGGTGCTACTTGCTATAGTGCAAACGCAGGTGGTTTAGGTGTAGGTGGTAATGCTACCGGTGCATATTGCTATTCCGGCGGTGGCGGCGGTGGTTACTACGGCGGTGGCTCGGGTGCATACGCAGGTGGCGGTGGTGGATCATCTTTCAACAACAGTTCACTCACTTCAAGCGTTACACATACAAGCGGATTTCAAAGCGGTGTTGGTTACGTTAACATTACTCCTCTTCCTCCAACAGTTGTTTCTTCTCCTTCTACTTTGGCTTTCGGTCCTGTAACTACAGGAACAACTTCTTCTTCAATAGTTTTTTCATTAACTGGCAGTAACCTCACTACATCTAGTGTAACAGTTACTCCTCCAGCTAACTTCAGAATATCTCCGGATGGTTTTACATGGTATACAAATAGTTCGCCCTACACTATATCTTTCTCAGGTACCGGTTTCTCACAAATTATGTATGCACAGTTTCAGCCACCTTCAGCCGGGGCTTTCAGTGCAAACATGACTGTAACAGGTGGTGGACTTGCCTCTACTTATAACATTCTTGAAACTGGTAACGGTGCAGCGGTTTGTTCTGGTACACCTACGGCAGGTACGGCTTCAGCTTCTCCTACATCAGGCAATAGCGGAACTTCTATTACACTGAGTCTTTCCGGTTCATCTGTGTCAGGTGGTCTGTCATATCAATGGCAGTCTTCACCAACAGGTGTTTCAGGTACCTTTACCAACATTGCTGGTGCAATTACGCCAACATATACTTTCACTGGTCTTACAGCAAATACATGGTATCAATGTGTAGTAACCTGCCCAACTTTCACAACAGCGACTTCTACTTCAACTGCAGTTACTTTTACGTTGCCGGCTTCATCTTGTATTCCTACTTCCAGCAGCAACCCTTGTAGCTATTATGCAGGTACTTCTGGTGCTCCGTTTACAGTAACCGGTTCTACAGGTGCAATTAGTGATGCAAGTGTGTGCGGATCGGGTACAGGTGGTTCTCCATACTATTACAATAATATTTCTCAAAACGTAACTTTCCTTCCGGGTGGTAGCTACACAGCAACCATGAGTACAACCAACTGTTATGAAACAGGTCAGGTTTGGATCGACTTTAGTGACAACGGTATTTTTGAAACTTCAGAGTCTGTAGGTGGTTATGCTTACCTTTCTTCTACAACGGCTTGCCCTTCGGCAAGGCCAACCGCTGTTTTATCTATTCCTACAACTGCAGCACCTGGTGCACACAGGATGAGGGTAGTGAATTCATATGACGGAAATAACGGACCAGGTGCCAGCGTTAACTATCCATGTTATCCACAGATTCCGCCATGTCCTACTACTACTGTAATATATGCTGATACCCGTGATTATACAGCTATTATAGCAAGGCCTGCTCCTGCATTAACCGCAACTTCTGTTGCTAATTTTGGCAGTGTTACAACAGGTACAAGTTCTGCGCCTGTATTATATACAGCAATTACTGCTTCAAATCTGGTTCCTGCTATCGGTTTTGTTACTATAACAGCACCGACTAACTTCCTGATTTCACCAGATGGTATCACTTGGGTATCGTCAATGCCTCTGGCTTATACAGGCGGTGCAATAAACGGACAAAATGTTTATATTCAGTTTAACCCAACGGCTGCTACTTCTTACAGTGGCAATATCACCATTACAGGTGGCGGACTTGCAAGCACAGTAAACGTTGCTGTTGCCGGCGCAGGATCTGCAGCTTGTACAGGTGGTCCTACTGGTGGAACTGCAACTATCAGCACTTCTACTGGTGGACCTGCTAATGTTTTCACACTTGGCCTTACAGGTGCTAGCGCAAGCGGTGGACTTACATATCAATGGCAGAGTTCTCCAAACAACACAACCTGGACTGACATAACAGGTGCAATTGTTCCAAATTATACTTTCGTTGGCATTTCTGCCAATACATATTTTAGGTGCGTGGTTACATGCCCAACAGGTTCTTCTGCAAACTCTACGTCTGTTCTGGCAACTTACCAGAATATGGCTGCATCATCTTGTACGCCTAGCTTCTCCAACGCTTGTTCATCTTATCCAATGAGTACAAGTATAGGTTCATGGACTGGCGCTTCAGGTTCCTCTATTATAGATCCAAGTAACTTTGGTGCAAACTCAGCAAGTTGCGCGGCAAACTATATGGATCAGACAGGTACCATGTCAATTACGGTGGTTCCTGGTACTGCTTATACTGCGACTCTCAACGTTTCAGTACCATATTATATATACTTCTCTGTACAGTGCTGGATAGATTTTAACGATGATGGTACGTTCCAGACTACCGAGTCTATCGGCGGTATTCCCGTGGGCAGCATTACTTCATCTACACCGGCTTGTACTTTTACAATACCAACAGGTGCACCTGCAGGTACACATCGTATGCGTATGATGGGTAACTACTGTGGTTGCAGCACTACCGGTTGTGCTCCATGCTGTGCAGCTACGGTTTATCCAAACATGAACCCTTGTCCATCAGGTGTGAGCTATGGTAACGTTAGGGATTACAAAGTTGTGATTGGTTCAGGTGGCCCGGCTCCGGTTGGTGCTTGTACAGGTACTCCTAACCCAGGTATTGTATCACCTTCTCAAACTACTGGTTGCTCGGCATATGATGCTCGCCTTTACAATGTGGGTGAAACTATTCCATTTACAGGCTTAACTTACCAGTGGCAGTCTTCTACAAGTCCATCATCTGGCTTCGCTAATATTTCTGGTGCTACAGGTTTGGGTTATGTGCCTCCTACTGTATCAACAATTGGTACTACTTACTACCGTCAGGTGGTTACTTGCTTAACAACTACTGTTTCTGCGGCTACTCCTTCAATTGGAATTACTTTGAATCCGCAGCCCGGACCAATAACTGGCGTACCTACTTTCTGCGGTGGCTTCACTTCTACATTTACAGATGGTACAGCAGGTGGTTCATGGACCAGCAGCGCACCAGCAGTGGCTTCAGTTGGTTCTTCAACCGGTCTGGTAACTGCATTGACCGTGGGTACTGCAACTATCAGCTATACATTGCCTACAGGATGTTCTTCTGTTTATCCAATTACTGTTAATCCGCAGCCAGCTTCAATAACAGGTGGCGGTGCTACTTTATGTGGTGGCTCAGTACCAACTACTGCTACTTATGTGGATGCAACCACTGGTGGTACTTGGTCAACCAGTGATGCTACTAAAGCAACAGTAAATGCTTCGACAGGTGTTGTTACCGGTATTGGTAACGGTAGTGCTGTAATTTCTTATACGCTTCCTACAGGTTGTTTCTCAACTTCTCCGGTTTCAGTTAACGCAGTGGCACCGATCACTGGTCTCACCAGTATTTGTATCGGATTCACTTCATCACTGTCGGATGCAACTTCATGTGGCGTTTGGAGCAGTAGTAACCCTTCAGTTGCTACGATCAGTTCCGGTGGTCTCGTGACTTCTGTTTCTGTTGGTCTTACTAACGTTAGTTACACTTCATCTTGTTTAGGTGGATGCGCAGCTTACACTCCCGTTAATATCACTAATCCTCCAAGCATATTCTCTGTTATTGGCGGTGGTACATTGTGTGCTGGTGGCACAGGTGTTAGTATAGGTTTGAATAACTCAAACGTTGGTATCAGCTATCAATTATATAATGGCGCAACAGCTGTTGCGTCTGCAGTTGGTACAGGTGGAGCTATAAGCTTCGGTCTGTTTACTGCAGCGGGCACCTACGGTGTTATTGCAAATCCTGGAACTGCATGTTCTGCTACTATGACTGGCAGTGCTACAGTAGTAGTTAATCCGTTACCAACAGCGTTCTCTGTAACCGGTGGCGGTGCATATTGCTCAGGTGGCTCAGGTGTTCATATTTTCCTGAATTCTTCTACAATTGGTGTAAACTATCAGTTGATGTTGGGTACTTCGCCGGTAGGTGCGCCTGTTGCAGGCACAAGTGCTTCACTTGACTTTGGTTTATTCACTAATGCTGGTACATACACTGTGGTGGCTACCAATGCCGCTACGGGTTGTGTAAATAATATGTCAGGCAGCGTTACCATTAGCATTAATCCTCTGCCTACAGCATTTGGAATGACAGGTGGTGGTGGTTTCTGTGCCGGTGCAACTGGTGTTGCCGTTGGTCTTAGCGGTTCCGCTTCCGGCACTTCTTATCAGTTACTTCTTGCTGGTGTTCCGGTGGGCGCTCCTGTATCGGGTTCTGGCTCTCCTTTAAACTTTGGTACGTTTACTACCGGTGGTAACTATACTGTACTTGCTACTAATACAACAACCGGTTGTTCTGCTTTAATGTCAGGAACGTCAGTTGTTGTTGTTAATCCATTGCCTACAGTATTTAATGTTACAGGCGGTGGCGGATATTGCAGTGGTGGTACCGGTGTTCCTGTTGGTGTTAACGGATCTACATCAGGTGTTAACTACCAATTGGTACTGGGTACTACTAACGTAGGTACTGCGGTTGCAGGAACTGGTACTGCTATTTCTTTTGGAAATCAGACAAGTGCCGGATCATATTCAGTAGTAGCAACTAATGCAACTACTGGTTGTGTGAATACAATGTTTGGTAGCGTTACAGTTTCTGTAAATCCTTTGCCTACATCATACTCCGTAACTGGTGGTGGTGGCTATTGCGCTGGTGGTTCTGGTCTGCCAGTGGGACTGAGTGGTTCTGCTCTGGGTACTAACTATCAGTTGTTCTGCAACGGTGTTTTAGTTGGAGCGGGCAGCGGCACAGGCGGACCTATCAATTTTGGTCTGCAGCTTACTCCAGGTGTTTATACAGTAGTTGGTACAAATTCATCTACTTCTTGCGTAGGCAATATGTCAGGCAGTGTTACAATTACAATTAATCCTTTACCATCGGTATTTAGTGTAACTGGCGGCGGTAGTTTCTGTGCTACTGGTGCGGGTGTTGCTGTTGGTCTGAATAGTTCTACTACTGGTGTAAATTATCAATTATACAATGGTGCTGTTGCTACCGGTGCTCCGGTTGCAGGTACAGGTTCTGCTATCAGTTTTGGATTGCAGACAGGTGCTGGTACCTATACAGTAGTAGCAGTTAATACTTCTACTTTATGTACTATTAATATGAGCGGAAGCGCAACAATTGTTGTTAATCCTCTTCCTGTCGTATATGCTGTAACTGGTGGTGGTTCTTTCTGCGCCGGTGGTACAGGTGTACGTGTAGGTTTGATCTCTTCTAACTCAGGTATCAGTTACCAGTTAAATAATGGTGCTCCGGTTGGATCTCCTTTATCTGGCACAGGTGCGTCACTTGATTATGGTCTTATTACAGCAGCAGGTACTTATAGTGTTGTGGCTACAAACCCATCTACTGGTTGTACTGTTAATATGAGCGGTGCAGCAGTGGTTGGTGTTAGTGTGTTGCCTACACGCTATAACGTTACAGGTGGTGGCAATTATTGTGCGGGTGGCACGGGTACTCCGGTGGGCATGTCTAATTCTGATGCAGGAATGAACTATCAGTTATTCGTAGGTGGTTTGCCGATTGGCTCTGCTGTTGCGGGTACTGGTTCTCCTATATCTTTCGGTTTGCAGACTGCACCTGGTAGCTATACCGTGGTTGGTACAGACGCTTCAACAGGATGTGTGAACAATATGTTGGGTAGTGTAACAGTAGGTATTAATCCATTACCTGCGGTATTCGCAGTAACCGGCGGTGGTAATTATTGTGCAGGTGGTACAGGAGTTCGTGTTGGTTTGAGCGGTTCAGCGGTTGGTATCAGTTATCAGTTGATGAACGGAGCTACGTCTGTTGGTGCTGCTTTAGCAGGTACCGGCGGTGCACTTGACTTTGGATTCCAGACTAGTGCAGGATCGTATACTGTTGTTGCAACTAATTCAACAACGGGTTGTGTTGCTAATATGACCGGCTCTGTGATTGTTGCAATTAATCCTCTTCCTGGTGCGTTTGCTGTAATCGGTGGTGGTAACTATTGCATAGGAGGTACTGGTGTTCACGTGGGCCTTGGTGGTTCGGCTACTGGTATCAATTATCAGTTATATGCAAGTGGCTCACCAGTTGGTGTTCCAATGGCTGGTACTGGTCTTGCTCTTGACTTTGGTTTGCAGACTACAGCAGGTTTATATTCTGTAATTGCAACTAATACAACAACTAGCTGTACAAATGCAATGACAGGAACGGCTACGGTTGTAGTTAACTCACTCCCTGTGCTACATACAGTAACAGGTGGTGGTAACTATTGTATAGGTGGTACCGGTGTTAATATTGGTCTTGACGGATCGAATACAGGAACAACATATCAATTATACAATGGTGCTGTAGCAGTAGGCGCAGCGGTTCCGGGTAGCACTGGTTCTCCAATTAACTTCGGAGCACAGACAGCACTGGGTATCTATACTGTTGTAGCAAATAATACATCTACAACTTGTACAGGCAATATGTCTGGTAGTGCAACTGTCGGTGTTAATCCATTACCTGCTGTATACTCAGTAACTGGCGGTGGTAACTATTGTACCGGCGGTACAGGTGTACGCGTAGGTTTAAGTGGTTCTAACACTGGTGTTCAGTACCAATTGATGAATGGTGCAAGTACTGTAGGCGGACCTTTAACAGGTACTGGTTCAGCGCTCGACTTTGGTTTGCAGACAGCTGCTGGTGTTTATTCAGTTGCCGCACTGACAATTTCAACAGGTTGTACTGCTACAATGAGTGGCAGTGTAACTATAGCAATCAGCCCATTACCAGTATTACATAACGTAACAGGTGGTGGTAACTATTGCGCAGGAGGTACTGGTGTACATGTTAATCTTGACGGAACTAACACTGGAACAACTTATCAATTAATGAATGGTGC
This sequence comes from uncultured Bacteroidota bacterium, assembly GCA_903829015.1. Lineage (GTDB taxonomy): Bacteria > Bacteroidota > Bacteroidia > Chitinophagales > Chitinophagaceae > Nemorincola. The sequence continues at coordinate 42,396 of CAIKOJ010000058.1, read as the reverse complement.
AGTTGCTGTTGGTAGCCCAATGCCAGGTACGGGATCTGGTATTGATTTCGGTTTACAGACAGCGGCTGGTACATATACAATCGTTGCAACTACTACAACAACAGGTTGTGTAAATGTGATGACAGGTAGTGTAACTATCAATATCGATCCATTGCCTAATGCATACACTGTTATGGGTGGTGGTAACTACTGCTCAGGTGGTACAGGTGTTGATATTAGTTTAAGTAATTCTGATGCTGGCGTTATTTACCAGCTGATGAATGGTGCTGGACCTGTAGGTGCTGCGATTAGCGGCTCAGGTGCAGCTATTGACTTTGGAATGCAAACTGCTGCAGGTATCTATTCTGTGATGGCAACCAATACAACTACTGGTTGTACAAACACAATGGGCTCTACAGTAACAGTAGGTATTAATCCATTACCAACGGTATTTACTGTTGGAGGTGGTGGTAACTATTGTGCCGGCGGTTCAGGAGTACGTGTTACTCTGAGCAATTCTACTTCAGGCGTTTCTTATCAGTTAATGTTGGGTGGAAGTCCGGTTGGTTTACCAATGTCAGGTACAGGTTCAAGCCTTGATTTTGGCTTACAGACAGTTGCAGGTGCTTACACTGTAGAAGCAACAAATACTGCTACTACTTGTACAAATACAATGGGCGGCAGTGTTACGATCGGTGTTAATCCATTACCTAATGTTTATACTGTAGCTAGCAGCGGTAGCAATTACTGCGCTGGTGGATCCGGAATTGATATCTGGGTGAATAACTCTGATGCTGGCATCAATTATCAATTGTTACTTGGCACAACATCTATGGGTGCTGCTATGCCGGGTACAGGTTCTATGGTCGACTTCGGTAACCAGCTTCCAGCAGGTGCTTATCATGTAGTTGCTACTAACGCAGTTACAGGTTGTACCAGCAATATGACAGGAACTGTTGCAGTGATCGTTAATCCTCTTCCTGCTACTTATACAGTTACAGGCGGTGGTGCTTATTGCAACGGCGGTTCAGGTGTTCACATCGGATTGAGCGGATCAGGTGCAGGTGTTTCTTACCAGCTTAAATTGGGTGCAGCAAATGACGGCGCTCCAATAATCGGTGGAAGTGGTGCAATTGATTTCGGTTTACGTACAAGCGCAGGTACTTATACTGTGGTTGCTACTGATCCTGCAACAACTTGTACTAAGAACATGGGTGGTTCTGCTACTGTTGCTGTAAATGCTATTCCATCTACATTTACTGTAACTGGTGGTGGTAACTATTGCGCAGGCGGTGCAGGTGTGCATGTTGGTTTAAGTGGTTCTACTTCAGGAGTAAATTATCAACTCTACAGAGGTGGTGCAACACTTGCAGGCAGCCCAATAGCAGGTACAGGTCTTAGCCTTGATTTTGGTACTATATTGATTCCGGGTATCTATACAGTAGTTGCTACAGATGCAACTGCAGGTTGTACTAGAACAATGACTGGCAGCCAGACAGTTGGAACTACTCCGGCACCTGTTGCTTATACAGTGATTGGTGGTGGTAACTTCTGCCCAGGCGGTGGTGGTGTACACGTTGGTATTTCAGGTTCTACTGCAGGCGTAAGCTATCAGTTATACAGAGGCACCGTTGCGGTAGGATTACCGGTTTCGGGTTCTGGTTCTGCTGTTGATTTTGGCAGCCAGACAATTGCAGGCACTTACACAGTTGTTGGTACAAACAACACAACAGGATGTACTAATAACATGGTGGGCAGTGCTACTGTGATCTTGAATACTTTGCCAATAGCATACAATGTGATTGGTGGTGGTAATTATTGTGCTGGTGGTGCAGGAGTTCACGTAGGTTTAAGCAACTCTACACTCGGCATTAACTACACATTATACAGAGGCTTCACGCTTGTAAGCTCTATCCCTGGTACCGGTGGTCCACTTGATTTCGGACTTCAGACAGGTGCTGGTACTTACACAGTGTTGGCTACTAATTCTACTACAAGCTGTCAGACTACTATGACAGGAAGCGTTACAGTTGTGGTTAATCCGGTTGTTTCTCCTGTGGTTACTTTAACTACCGGTGTTGGCGATACAGTATGTGAAGGCACTAACGTAACATTTACTGCTCTTACTACAAATGGAGGTACAGCTCCTGCTTATCAGTGGACTGTGAATGGCGCGATTGCTTCTCTTGGCAGCACTTACTCATATGCACCAGCTAATGGCGATATCGTAGGTGTTACAATGACCAGCAGTGCAGTTTGTGCTACACCAGCAGTTGTTGGTAGTTCAGTAACAATGACTGTTGATCCGAACCTGATGCCAACCGTTGGTGTGTCAGCAAATCCGGGTACAGTTGTTTGTGCAGGTACACCGGTTGTTTTCTCTGCTTCTATCATCGGAGGCGGAACAACACCAGGTTTTACATGGATGAAGAATGGTACTACAGCAGGTACATCTTCTACATACAGCTATATCCCATCTAACGGAGATGTTGTATACTGCATATTGAACAGCAATTATCATTGCCGTTTGGCGAATTCTGCAAGCAGCAGCCACATCACAATGGAAGTGGATGTACTTACAACGCCTTCGGTTGTAGTAAACGTTTTCCCAGGTAGTAATATCGCTGCAGGTCAGTCAGCTACATTTACAGCTACAGTATCTAATGCTGGTCCATTACCTACATACCAGTGGTTGGTAAACAGTGTGCCTGTACCAGGTGCTACCTTGCCAACATTTGTAACCAGCAATTTGGTGAACAATGACTCTGTAACATGTCAGGTACTGAGCAGCGGTGGTTGCGCAGGTATTTTGGGTGCAGGTTCAACTACTGTACACGTTTATGGTACAGGCGTACAGCAGATCGCAGGCAATGGCTCTGATATCAAACTGATGCCAAACCCAAGTAAAGGAGACTTTACTGTGAAAGGCTCATTAGGCAGCATGACCAATGAAGATGTTACTGCTGAAGTAACTAATATGCTTGGTCAGGTTATCTACAAGTCAGTGATTCAGTCACACAATGGTGAGATCAACGAGCATATCAACCTGGGTAACAACCTGGCAAATGGTATGTACATGTTGAGTCTGAAATCTGAATCAGGTAGCAAAGTATTCCACCTGGTTATTGAGCAATAGGATTCAATTCTCAATAGTTCTTTTTAATAAAGATGCCCCTATAAGGGGCATCTTTATTTTAGGGAAACCAAACCAGTAAAATTCAGGAAGCTTATTATTGTAAAGTAGCTCTACTGCAGAAACTGATTGTGTGTTTTCTCAGCAAGGATAGTTGTCTCTGGTCCGTGGCCGGAGAATACAACAGTATCATCAGGCAATGTAAGCAGGGCACTTTTGATGCTGCTGATCAATGTATCGAAGTTACCGCCGGGCAGATCGGTACGGCCTATGCTGCCGTTAAACAGAGCATCGCCCGATATAACCCACTTACCTGCCGGATAATAAAATGAGATACTACCCGGAGAATGACCAGGAGTGAAGCGTACCTCCAGTTCATCGTCACCTAGCATCAGTTTTTCTTTAGTACCGATAAAGAAGTCGGGCTTGGGTATGACAGGGAATTCGAAACCGAAAAGCATAGCAGCACCTGATGCCGAGCTTAGTACCGGTAACTCAGCCTCGTGTATGCCAAATGGTATTTTGTACCGGTTTTTAAGTGCATCTACACCGAATACATGATCAATATGGGTGTGCGTATTGATGATGGATTGCGGAACCAGGCCGTTCTTTTCGATAAGCGAAATAATCTGATCGGTTTCACGTTGTTCATACATACCCGGATCTACTATCCAGCACTGTTTATTTTCATTTGAAATGAGGTAGGTGTTTTCGCTGAATGCATTGAAAGTAAGTAAATTGATATTTAACATCAGATTGCTATAATTTTAGTAAATTGTAGTGCAAATGTAACAGAATGGCCCGAACAACTGTTGAGATATCCATTCTAAAATAATTTTATAAGTTGATGCTCAGAATATTGAGGCACATAGTATTTACGATCTTGTTGCTGGGTTTTTTATTGACCCAGACCGGTACTATAGCCACAGCACAATCTTACATAGAGATTTTCGGGCAGAACCGGGAGCAGTTTCGCAAGTTTGACTGGAAGTTTTTTGATACCAAGCATTTCAGAGTATACCACTACGACAAATCAGGGAGGCAACTGGGCAGGTATGTGGCCGAAGAAGCCGACAATTCTATAAGTGTGGTAGAGAAAAAACTTGGCGGGCGTTTTCCTCCGCGATTCAATATAATACTGTACAATTCTTACGAAGAGTATCGGCAAACCAATTTGGGTCTCAAAGACGAATCGCCGCTCACCGGTAATGTGCGTGCAGGTACTGTGAATCTGGTTGGTGACAAACTGGTAGTGTATTTTACCGGCGCCCACGAAGACCTGCGCCACCAGATAAGAACCGGTATGGCCAATGTGGTGATGGAGCGCATGATCTTTGGTGAGTCCTTCAGGAAGATGGTGAAGAATGCGCTGACACTGAATCTGCCTGAATGGGTAACAACGGGATACATTGCATACCTGGTAGACGGATGGGATGCAAAGAGCAACAGTGCCTGGAAAGGGATTATTGATGCTCAACCCAAAGAGACCTTCTACCGACTATCTGAAATGTACCCTGAACTAGCCGGTAAGGCTTTCTGGCGGTTTGTATCGGAGCAGTACGGGATGAATATGGTGAAGGAACTACTCGCAACCATGCAGCAGAAAACTAAGCTGAACAAGGCTTTTAAAGACCCTGCTTACCTCGGGATGAAGATCACGAAGGCGTATGACTCTTGTATGAAATTTTACAAGGGCGTATACAGGTTAGACGCTTTAAAACAAGAGCTGCCCGATAGCGCCAATGGTCTGATAGCGCTTAAAGTGCCTAAGGACAATAGCATAGTAAGAAGTATAAGAGTATCGCCGAGGGGCAGTGATGTTGCCTATGTGGTATGGAAAGAAGGCAAGTACACCGTGTTCACGCAAAAGACCGCGGGAGAGCAGGTATCATCTATATTGCTGGAAGGTGGCCAGAAGGATCTGACTGAACAAACAGACCCTGACTACCCAATGCTGGCGTGGTCTACCACCGGTTACAAACTAGCCATCCTTTATAAAAAGGGGTTTGATACCAAGCTGCGTATATACAACAGCCTCAAAGGGCAGATAGAGAACTACGATATACCCAAGAACCGTTTTGACCGTGTGCTGAGCATGTGCTTTATGCAAGACGATGACAAACTTGTTTTCTCTGCGATCAAGAAGAGCCAGACCGACCTGCACATGTTTACCATAAAGGGTTCGAAGCTCACCAATATTACCGACGACGTTTGGGACGATGTGGCACCAGTATTTGTAAGCGGCGGATCGAGGGTGGGTATACTGTTTTTGTCTAACAGACCGAAACCAAACATGAACGTGCCACTAGGTGTAAATGAAATGCCTACCGGACCCATGAAAGTGTTCTTCTACAACACCAAGACCATGAGCACTGAATTGATGCAGTGCAGCAACTACACCACAGGCAACGTAACCCAACCTATACAATACGGCTTTGACAACTTTGCTTATCTATATGACGGTAACGGCGTCAATAACCGATACGTAGTTCTTTTTGCAAGAGACAAGAAAAACAGAGACTCGGCATATGCGGTACCCACTACCAATTATACATCTAGTATCATCAGTCAGCAGTATAACCTGGCGAGTGGTGATGTAGCAGATGTGGTGCAGGTGAAAGATAAATACATGGTGTATTTTCATGAGCTGGTAATGCCGGGACCGACAGCGCCTGCGAAGGTGCTGACACCAACAATATTATCGGTAGATAAAGCCGAGCGCAAGAAAACCGAACAAGCAAAAACACAAGACCAGATTGGGCAACCTGTTGCAGCACCGGATGAAAAGAAGCAACCGGAAATTAAGACCGGCAATGCTTTCCAGTCGGAGTTTGCAGATACAGATGAACAGCCGAAACACAAAGCCAAAAGCAAAGAGAACATCATTTTTAACGCCAACAAAGAAAATACCACGACAGACAGTTCTGTACTGTCTGTGATAACCGATAGTGCCTACCTGAAAATGAAACCTGCCAATTACAGGCTAAGTTTCAAACCTGACTTTTTCTCAATCAAGCTGGATAATAGTATTTTGTTTACACAGTACCAATCTATAGCATCGAACGGCGGGCAGTACCAGAATCCTTCGCTGGGCGGGCTTATCAACATAAGCCTGAATGATGTGCTGGAGAATTACAGGATAAGTGCCGGTTTTCAACTGCCTATAGATATGGCTGCTTCCACTTACTATCTACAGTACCAGAACTTCAAGAAGCGAATGGACTGGGGCCTGATGATACTTAGGAGCGCGGATAAACAAACGCTGCCGGTAGGGTATATGGACCAGAACGGCAATCTGCTATTTGTACAGGAACAGCAATTCAAGAGTGTGCTTACAATGCTGCAGGCAGATATAAGTTATCCGCTGGACAGAATACGCAGTGTGCGGTTTCATACATCGGTGCGGCAGGATAAGCTGACTGAAAGAGCGACAGACACACTGAGCCTGACCTACGAAGTACCCAACACGGTTAACTACACATCGATGAGCAGGCTGGAGTATGTATTTGATAATACCATAAGTCCGGTACTGAACATAATGCATGGCACCAGATACAAGTTTTATGCTGAGTACATTTATGGGTTGAACAACGGTAACAAGGGTTGTTACAACTTTGGGCTTGATGTGCGCAGCTACAAGAAGCTGTACAGGAATGTGATACTGGCTAACAGGCTTGCCTATGCACACTCTGATGGTACTGCAGAAGTAGAGTATCTGCTGGGAGGTGTAGATAACTGGATAAAGCCGGAGCAGTCATCGAACGCGTCGCAGGGGCCAACTGAAAATTACGGGTACCAGGCGATGTGCGTGCCTATGAGGGGCTATCTGCAATACGGTAGAACCGGCAATAACTTTGCGGTACTGAATACCGAAGTACGCGCACCAATATTCTCTACGTTTATTAAACGACCAGTACAGTCGGCTATACTTACGAACCTGCAGGCGGTGGCCTTTGTGGATGCAGGTGGTGCGTGGGCAGGATTTTTGCCAGATGCAAGCAACATGGATAATACGTATAAGTTCCCCTCAATAAGGAGTCCGTACCCCGGCAGTAACAACAACGTATTTCTGAATCTAACGGTGCCCAACAGCGGTGGTTTGGCACTTGGTTATGGTGCAGGATTGCGGACATCGCTGCTGGGCTATTTTGTGCGTCTGGATGCCGCATGGAATATTGAAGGCAATAAGAAGCCGATCGTGTATTTTGCATTGGGTACTGATTTTTAATACTCATCTTTTCCATTTCTTATCTGTTTATTTAATGAAACTGCCGGTGTAATCGGGTGGCCACTGTTCTATTTACAGCGCGGTTTTGCTCTTTCAAAGCAATTAATAATTATTTAATTTAGCGGTTTGTGAGATATAATTTCTCAAACACAATACTGTGTATTATATTTGAATGAGTAAATGCCGGCTGCACATTTGTTACTGCCGGTATAAAACGCACCTCGATGTTCGGCGAAGTATTTCAGAAAGATAGTGTTGAAAATATCTTTAATGCTTTTGGCGTATGCGATAAGATATTTAAACCGATGCTTACGGCAAATGATATTTCCATCTCTTACCGGACCATAAATAACTGGGAGTCGAACGGGTTGATGCTGCAGGAGCGGAGCAGTAACCGTAACTGGCATAAATTCTCATTTGTTGATTTTATCTGGTTGAACATAGTATTTGAACTGCGGCAACTGGGCTTTCCGATCACCAAGATCAAGAAGCTGAAGGACTTTCTGAACGAGATCATAGACGACAACAGCCTGCTGGAAGTGAAGCGCAAAGAAGCCCGTATATTTTTGAATAACACCAGCCTGAACAGGCTGGTGCTCCTGCTGGCCGAGATCATGTATAATAAGAACCATATTGCGCTGCTGTGCAATAAGAACGGTGATTTTTACATATACAACGAGCAGGAGGTTAAGGACGACAAATTTAACCTTGACATCAGCAAGTTTCAGTTTAATAATTTTGTATCTATATCGCTCACAGATATTATCATCAAATACCTGATACAGCATAAGCTGGAAATTATACAGGAAAGCAAAATACTTGATGAGCGATCGCTAGAGTTGCTAACAAAGCTGAGAACCGCAACGGTGAGCGAAGTACGCTTTAAGATCAACGACCAGGACGAACTGCTGATACAAGCTGAGGTGTTTGAACAACAAGACGATTTTGTTGTGGCCATAGTAAGGATGATACTTACTTTGAGTTATCAGGAGGCTATTTTGTAGTGCTCCATTTGCCTACGGCGCGATTTCATAAAACTGCGGGTTTTCTTTCCGGGATCAGGATTTAAGGATTTTCATGATGTCGTGAGGTGTGTCTGAGTAGATAGTAATTAGTAGATAGTATTTAGTCGGGATTCATAAGTTGGGTGATAGTATTTAGTAGATAGTATTTAGTAGTGCGTTGGTTAAGATTTTCATGATGTGGTTTTATAAAATTTCCCAATTTTTGTGATAAAGTACGTGTTTTGGTTAATTGATTGATTATCAGTTGATGGCAGCCAAATTGTGGATAAGAATTTCTCAAAAACTACCCATTTGGGAAAAACGGATCAGGATTTTAGGATTTTAGGATTTTCATAATGTGTTATCTGGTGTGTTGGAAAATGTTTTAGCAGAAGGTTCAGAAAATTCACATAAGGATCACAAAGTACCGGTATTGTGCCTAAATTCCTGAACTTCCGTTTTGCTTCCGGTTTCTTCCGGTGCCGGCAAAGCCGGAAGTGTATAATTAATTGAAAATCAATTGATTGTGATTTAATTGCGGGTTTTGCCGGAAAAAGGGGAACCGGAACCCCAAACCCCCTCCTTTGCCGAAAAAGCTACGGTGGGCAGGCCTAAAGGGGCTTACTGATGGTAAGCAAACAGGAAGGGCAAACAACATTCAGACCTTTGTAAATATCCGGTATGGAGTTGAAACGGCAAAATTGAAAATCTATGACAGGACGTATATGGCCTATGTTAGGACGGAGGTGGCCTGTGATGGAAAATTGTTTGTGGTCAACTGACGAATGCTCGGTAAGTATTTCCGGACACGGAGATCTCGTGAATAAATAATACCCAAGCGATGAATGCTTTTTTACGTCTCAATATGTAGTAGCTTTATGTTATGAAGAGGGTATTACTTGCTTTGCTAGTACAACTTGCTGCATTCTATAATATCCATGCACAAAACATAGTGCCTAACTATAGCTTTGAGCAGGCAGATTCTTGCCCGACAGCTTTAAATAACAGAACTTATAAATACTCTTTAGGCTGTGCAGGTTGGGGTGAAGCGACTAATGGTACGACAGATTATTATAATGCTTGCGATACGGCTGCAATATCAATAGGAAAACCTTTTCCTATAACGGGTATCCCACGTAATATTTGGGGGTATCAAAATGCAAATGATGGGAATGCTTATACGGGAATTGCAATGTATGTTTCTGGGTTTAGTATTTATAAAGAATATTTGATTAGAGATATACCTCCTTTAGAAATGGATACGGCCTATAAAGTAACTGTACATGTGTCATTGGCGGATAGTTCTAGATATGCTACGGATGCAATGGGAGTTCTTTTTACTACCTATGGCTCTCCAAATCAGTATGCCGTTGGGACATTAGTTGAAACACCACAAATAGATTACACGAGTTTTGGCGTAATATCTGATACTTCTCATTGGGCTACTCTAACAAGTGTATTTGTTGCAGATTCTGCGTATACAAGCATTATCATTGGTGGATTTAAAAATTCAGGCGATATGATTATTCTTGATTATAATAGTTTGCACAAAGCCACCGCCAATGCTGCATACTATTACATTGATAACGTAATAGTTGAAAAAGCATTTTCGACAAGTGTAAATGCAACTGCTACTAGTAGTAACTTAATTGTTTATCCTAATCCTTTTAGCGATCGTGCAACATTACTATTTGATAATCTATACGACGAAAACCATGTACTTGTTCTATACAATGCAATTGGGCAAGTAGTGCGAAAAATTGAAAGTGTGACAAACAGAATGGTTATAGAGCGTGATGGTCTGCCGGCTGGTTTTTATCATTACCAGCTACGCAATGAGAAAGGGATGGTGGGGAATGGGAAGCTGGTGATAGAGTAATAGCTTGAGGTTTAGTGATATGTTCGGAACGGAGGGGTTGCTGGTCAGAAAATTGAGCCAGCAACGGCGGACCCGGAGGGGTTGCTGGTCAATCTATCGACTGGGATACCGTTGTTTAGTCTCAAACGCTTCTGTACTTAACGAAGCAGTCTGACCGCGAAAAGCGGTACTGACCGCTTCTAACTGATTTTAATATAGTTATCATGCACTTGTACAGGAGAAAATAAGGCCAACTAAGGCGGAAAAGGTATGTGTCTTATATGAACTCATTTGTCTATAAACCCCGTCCCGCCGCGGCGGGAGGTGTAACGTAACACACTTATTATTTTTGAACTCTCATTAGGCTTAAGTAATAGCATTTACTTGGAGTATGAGCTATTGTTATGTACTTATTCTTGTTTATGGGGAAAAGTGATTTTTCGGTTTCAACAGATATTAATGCGATCACTTAGATAAATTATGAGTATTTTGGCTATATGGAGTGTTCTTTTTGCTACTTTTGCAGATACGCCAGCAGCATATGAAAATATCAAAAGAAGTAAGGATAGGGGTATTGGTTACGTTTTCTGTCCTGATATTCTTTCTCGGGTTAAATTTCCTTAAAAAAGCAAGTTTTATATCTAAGGAGAAGGACTACTATTGCTACTACAGTAATGTGGACGGGCTGATGAAATCGGCCAATGTAATGGTGATGGGTATGACCGTGGGGCATGTGGCAGATATGAAGATAGTACCGGGCAAGGGAGTGGAGGTGAAACTACAGATCAATAAAGAAGTGGAACTGACAGAGGGTACTGTTGCGAGCCTGGAATCGCCGGACCTGCTGGGTGCGAAAGTGATCAGTTTAATTTTAGGACCGGGTCCGGCAATGTTGTCGGCCGGCGCAAGCATACCTACTGCCAATGCGGGTGGAATGATGAACAATGTGACCAATGAGCTGACTCCGCGATTGAGGGAACTGAGGGGTACTATAGGCAAGTTTGACACCACACTGAACAGTGTGAATGCTGTGGTGGGCATGCAGAACCAGAAGGAGCTGGCTGAGGCGCTGCACTCACTGAATAATTCGGCAAAGAATATAGAGCAATTGACAAATACGCTGAGCAAGGAGAGCACGCAAATTACCGCGATACTTAAAAACGCACAGAGCTTCACTGCGAGCCTTGCCAGCCAGAATGATACGATAAAACTATTACTTGCCAATGCCAACAAACTGATGCGCCAACTGAGTAATGCGCCTGTGGAAAAAACAGTGACGGAGCTACAGGAGACAATAGTGCAGGTGAAGGGGGTAATGGAGAAGATCAATAAAGGAGAGGGATCGCTGGGGCTGCTGGTAAATGATAAGGAGCTATACAGGAACCTGAACACATCGCTGCATAGTCTGGACAGCCTGATGACAGATATTAAGGCGCACCCCACCCGTTATATTAACGTCACAGTGTTTGGCAGCAAGAAGAAAAGTTAATGTCGGCAAAAACTGTTTTTTCATTTTATAAGATCAATAAGCGCTTGGGTAGGATATGCCTGGTGATGCTGTGCCTGCTAGTATTTAGTGGCAAAGCATGGAGCCAGCAGCGCGATACGTCTGATAAAATGCTGATCAGTATTGACAGAGCGCAGAGTATAGAAGGGTTTAAAACGGACTCGGGTGAATACCGCAAATTTATTGGTGATGTGATACTGCGGCAGGGTACTGATACCCTGTACTGCGACAGCGCCATACAAAACAGTACGACCAAAAACTTTGAGGCATTTGGTAATGTGAAGATAGCGCAGTTGGGCGGCACCAAGGGTACGAGTGACTATCTGAAATATACCTCTGATAAGAAGCTGGCGCTGATGCACGGAAATGTGACCCTTACAGACGGCAAGAATACGCTGGAGTGCGAGGACCTGACCTACGACCTGGGCAGCAAGACAGGCGTGTATGATAACTGGGGCAAACTAAAGAATGATACTACCACAGTAACCAGTAAGCGGGGTATATACAGCGTGAATGAAAAGATTGCCCATTTTATTGGTACGGTGTACATAACAGACCCGCAGTACAAGATCAACTCAGAGGACCTGGAATATAATACGGAGACAAAGGTCACAACATTTTTTGCGAAGTCGAAAGTGATCAGGGACTCGGGCAGATCTGTGCTACAGACCAGCCACGGATGGTATGACGGGCTGAACAGTAATGCAAGTTTCTGGGGATGGTCGTCGGTATGGTATGATGCGCAGTATATAGAGGCTGACTCGCTGAAGTATGACAAGCGGATGGGTCATGCACTTGCGAACGGCCATGTGATATCGATAGATACAGGACACCATGCCACCATATACTGCGGACATCTGGAGTATTTTCAGAAGAAGCGGGTGCTATGGGCTACCATGAACCCGGTGCTGGTGCAAGCCAATGGCAAGGATACGTTGTATATAAATGCGGATACCTTTTACTCGGCACCAATGGAGAAATGGCAGCAGGGGGGACTAAGGAGCCAGATACCCAATGACACTATGAGCATAGGCGACAGCAGCGGTGCAGCAGGATCGAGCGGCACTGTCAAAACTGATGTGCCACCTGTGGCACCGCCGGTAAAAAAGGTGGCTGCGGCAGATACAACAAAATGGGTACTGCCGGGTGTGCAGGAAAAAAAGAGTACGAAGAAAAGCAAGAAGGACAGCAAGAAAGAGATAAAAGGGGAGTTGAAAATTGCTGCAGATACTACTTCGGCAGATACTACGGCACCGCTTTATTTTATAGGGTACCACCACGTGCTGATCTTCTCTGATTCGCTGCAAGGTAAGTGCGACAGTGTTTGCTACACAAGGTCGGACTCGATGATACGGATGATCTATGACCCTGTAGCATGGGCACACAACAGCCAGATAACCGGTGACACCATATTGCTGCAACTGGACAGCAGCACACTGCGGCGTATGTATGTGCCCAACAACGCGCTGATAGTATCGCAGTCGGGGCCGGCAAAGGCAAAGATGTTTGACCAGATACAGGGAAGAACCCTTACGGCTTACTTTGATAAGAAGGCGATCACGAAGATGGTTGTGTACCCGAATGCCGAGTGCATCTATTTTGAAAAGGATGAAAAGGGTGCTTATATGGGTGTGAGCCAGGCCAACAGCACGAGGATGCAGATATTCTTTAATGATCAGAAGATAAGGAAGATAAAATTTGAGCAGGACTGGCACCATACAGGAACACCGATGGATAAAGCTGATTTTCCGGCCATGCGATTGAGCCGGTTTAAGTGGATAATGGATCAACGACCCAAGAGCAAGGAAGAGTTGTTTAGGGATTCGCTTGAGAAGTAGTAGGAGTGAGAAACCCCGACCCGCCGCGGCGGGTCGGGGTTATGTAATACCCTTATTATTTTGAACTCCTGGCGCTTAAAACTGCAGCGAAAAATTGTCTGAACTCATTTGCCTATAAACCCCGGCCCTAAAGGGAGGTGTCACGCAATACCCTTATGATTTTAGGACTCATTTTGTATACAACAGGGGAATAAGTGCCTGAACTCATTTACCTATAAACCCCGGCCTTAAAGGGAGGTGTCACGAAATGGCCAGATTATTTTGAACTCTTGGTGCTTAAAACTGCAGCGAAAAATTGCCTTAACTCTTTTGCCTATAATCCCCGACCAAAGAGGAGAGCGAGAGTGGAGAAAGAGAGCGCGGTGCAAAGGTTCCGACAAAAGGAGGTGTTACGATAAATGCGAGTAACTACAGCAAATTAATTCTATGAATAGTCGGTCGCATTGAACTCGGCTCGATAGTGGTTAGTAATTGCTTCATAAAAAAATCCGGAATGAGAGTGGTCTCATTCCGGATTTTTTGTTTGCTGGTATTGCTTAAGCTAAAACTAGATTCGCTAACAGAATTATACTTTAACGTTTGCGGTAGAACGGGTATGCTGCCTTTCGCCGATCTGCTGGCGCCACATTGCGTAGTAGAGGCCTTTCTCCTGAAGCAGTGATTCGTGGCTGCCGGTTTCAATTACTTCACCTTTTTCAAGTACATAGATGCGGTCGGCATGCATGATGGTAGAGAGACGATGAGCAATCATAATAGTGAGGTGATTGCGCTTAGATGTAATGGCACGTACGGTTTGCGAGATTTCTTCTTCGGTAAGAGAATCGAGTGCTGAGGTAGCCTCATCGAATATCATAAGCCTTGGCTTACGTAACAATGCGCGGGCAATAGACAGGCGCTGGCGTTCGCCACCGGATAGTTTAAGTCCGCCCTCACCGATAACTGTATCGAGTCCCTTTTCAGCCCTTTCGAGCAGATTCTGACAAGAAGCGCTGTGTAGTGCCAAGGTGAGTTCTTCGTCGGTTGCTGTGGGGTTTACGAACAGAAGGTTTTCTTTTAAAGAGCCGGAAAAGAGCTGGGCGTCCTGCGTTACGAGACCGATGTTTGCGCGCAGCTCCTCGAAATTGATCTCAGCACCTTCGTAGCCGTTGTAATAGATATGACCCTCATTAGGCTGATACAGTCCAACCAAAAGTTTAACCAGTGTAGTTTTTCCGCTGCCCGATGGGCCAACGAATGCAATGGTTTCACCGAGTTTAACATCGAATGAAATACCATTGAGGGCTGGCTGGCTGGCAGTGTTGTGTTTAAACGCTACTTTATCGAACCGAACCTCGTTGATGCCGTTAATTTTCTTAGGATTTTCAGGCGAATATTCAATAGGTTTATCCAGCAGGAGTTCGAGATTGTGCAAAGATGCCTCAGCTTCTCTGTAGGCGATGATAATGTTACCAATCTCCTGCATAGGTTGTAAAACAAAGAAAGAGAAGAAGGTAAGCGTTAGGTAATCGCCGGGAGATAAGGTGTCTTTGAAAACGAAGTACAACAAAGTAAGGATGATGACCTGCTGCAGGAAGTTTACAAAAGTGCCCTGTATAAACGCAATAGTACGGATGCTGCGGACCTTCTTCAGCTCGAGATTAAGGATCTTAATTGTTGTTGCATTGAGGCGCTGAATTTCCTGATTAGTGAGCCCCAGACTTTTTACCAGTTCGATATTTCTCAGCGATTCGGTAGTGGAACCTGCCAGTGCATTTGTTTCCATAACAATGCTTTTTTGTACAGCTTTGATCCTTTTACTGAGCACACTGATGAGCAAAGCGAGGATACCACCGCCACCGAGGTACACTAATGGTAAGAAGGGGTTGAGTTTGAACGTATATATGAATACAAAGATCAGTCCGATAATGGTAGGCAGTAAAACGTTGAAGAATGCATTTACAAATTTCTCACAGTCTGATCTAACTTTCAGTAATACCGACTGGGTCTTGCCGCTGCTCTGATCTTCGAAGTCCTGATAAGGTAGCCGAAGTGCATGTCTGAGGCCATCGGTGTACATACGTGCGCCATATTTTTGAATAACTACATTGACTACATAGTCTTGAAAATTCTTGGCAATTCTGGACACCATGGCAAAGCCTATGAAGGCACCGATGAGTACCAAAGCCTGAGAAAGGAAGCCAGACATATCGCGCGGAATGAGCCCAGCGGCATCGACGGAATGCGGGTGATTTACGAATTGATTGAGCAACTTACCCGAGACGATCGGGTTAAGTAAGGAAAAACTTTGGTTGATCGCAGCCAGCACGAGCGCCAAAAAAATCATTGGCTTGTACCGGCCGAGATATTGCATTAATAATTTCATAGAAAAACAAAGATAAATGGTTTCGGAACATAGATGTTGATACCTGCATTATTAATTGTTATACACCCAGAGATGTATGAAAAGGTATGTGGAACGCAAATTCAGCTACCGGAGCGCAGAAAGCATTGCGCCTACTTTTTTGTCGATAGCGAGTGTGAATGTATCGGCGGAGATCTGTGAGACATCCATCCAGAAAGTGCACTCGTTGGGGACGTTGTTGCTAATAACTGCGGGTAGAGGAGCCGCCACGCGGTAGTAAATGCTGATCACCTGAGAGTTATCGAAAGCGGAAGCCTGGAAAAAATCGGTGGTATAGAAATGCCCGAGTACTTCTATATTGAGGTTTAGTTCTTCTTTCCACTCACGTTTCAGGCAGTCGATGATGCCTTCGCCCCAGTCGAGCCCGCCACCGGGGAATTTGATAATAGTACGGTCTTTGAAAGTTTCCTCATTGATCAGGATCTTATTATCATTAATCCATATCCCATAAACACGAATGTTGAAACGTTTGTCCATTGGTAGTAAAATTAAGGGATGGTAAGTAAAATGGCGGTGCCGGATTTGAGAACAGAGCTAAAAACGAGCGATTTCATTAAAAATAATTTCGGTACTACTCGTTGATTATTACTGTAGTTTGCATTGTAGTAAAATAAATCTAGTACTTTGTGTTGCATAGTACTGGATGTTTTATACTTTTGTGATGTATTAGGGGAAATAAGCAAAAAAAGTAGAGACATGAATATTGAAAATACACAGAGTCAGATGCGCCGTGGGATACTGGAGTTCTGCATTTTGTCGGTGATAAGGAGGGGGGAGGCGTATCCCAGTGATATAGTGGAAGAGATGAAGACGGCTAAGCTGCTGGTGCTGGAGGGGACATTGTATCCGTTGCTGACGAGATTGAAAAATGCGGGTATGCTTACCTATAGGTGGGTGGAGAGTAATTCGGGTCCGCCGAGGAAATATTTTTCGTTGACCGAGCAGGGAATAGCTTTCTATAAAGAACTGGAAGATACCTGGAGTGAACTGGCATTTGCAGTAAACTCACTTAAGAACAAAAAAGAATCGCTGCCACCATTAAATGATAACAACGAATAAAAAGACCTCCAAAGCAACCAAGATGGAAAAAATTATAAGTATCAATTTTCAGGGAAGGGTAATACCGATAGAAGAGACGGCATACAACCAACTGAAAAAATACATAGACAGCCTGATGGCACACTTTGCGAATGAGGAAAGCAGCGATGAGATCATCAATGATATTGAAAACAGGATCGCTGAATTGCTGAGTGACCGATTGAAGCGCGGACCGGGATGCGTAGGTAGTGCAGACGTGCAGGCGGTGATCAACAGCATAGGCAGACTGGAAGATATTGAGGCTGCTGAAGGCGAAGAACAATCTGAACCGGTGAATAATGCAAGGCAGCAGAGAACGGTACCACCGGTGCAGGGAAGGTTCTACAGAAACACTGATGATAAGGTGATAGCAGGAGTATGCAGTGGAATAGCCATACGCACAGGAATTGACCCGGTGATAGTGAGGATATTGTTTGTGTTATTGATAGGTGCTTTCTTTTGGTTGTACCTGTTGCTGTGGATCATAGTGCCGGCGCAGAGTGTACAGTCTGATATAACCAGAAGGCTATACCGTAATCCGGATGATAAAATGATAGCAGGGGTATGCGGTGGGCTTGCTGCCTACCTGAGGGTGGACAGCAAGGTTACGAGGTTCGTGTTTTTCGCGCCGTTGGTATTCAGCATTATATCCGGGGGCATACACAGATTTTGGTGGGACTGGGGATGGGGATTTGGACCGAGGATATTTTTGGGATCGTTTACGGGCACATTCGTTATAGGGTATATTATACTGTGGATAGCATTGCCATATGCGAGTACATCGGCAGACAAACTTGAAATGCGCGGAGAGAAGGTGGACCTGAACTCTATTAAGGAAGCGACGAAATCGCGGACAGCTGTGAATCAGCCACCAGTAAGGCACAGAAGCGGTCTGGGGCATGTGATAGGTATTTTGTTCAAAGCGTTTTTTCTTTTCATAGCAGGCTCGGTAGCGATAGGCTTGTTTGGTGCTTTGATAGCGCTGGTGTTTGGAGGCGTTTTTATCATTCCGTTTACACACTTCCTGTTCCATGAACCGATAGAGTATGTGTTGGCATGGACCGGTATCATTCTGACACTAGGTGTACCGATGCTGGCACTGGTGACCTGGCTGATACGCAGGCTGATGGGCGTGCAATCGCGGAGGCACTATCTGGGGTATGTGTTTAGTGGGTTGTGGGTGATAGGTTTCGCTTGCGCAATGACGTTGGTGGGTATTGTTTCTCACAACTTCAGGCATAAGTATGTGCAGGAGGAGACGGTAGCATTGGTGAGGCCGGCAGCTAGTAAGCTAATTATCAATGTGGGCTCTGAAGGTGGCTGGGATACAGAACGCCGCCACAGCCGATGGCTGAGTGACTGGAAAGAAAAAGGATCAGGGATACACCTGATCAACAACGACTCTTTGTGGCTGAATACAGTGAAGGTGAAGGTTGCGCAGAGCAATGATTCAATGTTTCATATGTACAAGCTGAACATAGCGAGAAGTAGTAATGAGGAGGAGGCAATGAAGCTAGCTAAAAATATTACTTTCAGTGTTGCACAGTTTGATAGTGTAGTAGTGCTGCCCAGAGGGTTTGCAGTGAGCAGCAAGGATCAGTTCAGAAACCAGCAGGTGATGATAGTGGTGGAAGTGCCGATTGGTAAGACCATAGTGCTGGACAAAGGCATCAGACTGTACGATTGGTTCAGTATCAATATAAACGGTGGCAGTGAGTTCAATGTGGAGCGGGACTGGAGAGAAAGCTATTACTACAGGAGCAACAGGGAGTATTTAATGATGCCCAAAGGACTGAGGAATGTAAAGGATTCGACAGACAGAGCTTCAGAGGAGGATGACTCTGATGACGATGAATAATCAGGATATTTAAGTCACAAACATTTTAAAACCATAAAACACAAACATATGCAGCGTATCATTCAGATAAATATAGCAGGCAGGGTAATACCTATAGAGGAAGATGCTTACAGTATGCTGAAAGCATACATTACGTCGCTGGAGAGCCAGTTTACCGGTGCCGATGGAAAAGAGATACTCGACGATATTGAAAACAGAATAGCAGAGTTGTTTGGCATTCGGCTCGAGAGCGGCTCGCCGGCGATAGACAGGGCAGATGTGCAGAAAGTGATAGAGACACTGGGCTATGCAAGCGATATCAATCAGGGCGCAGGAAGAGCAAACAACCAAAACAATAAGCAATACACTAATACCGGTAATGCACAGTGGACACAGGCTCAGAGACCCAACCGTGTGCGCCTGCTGCGCGACCCGTTTGATAAAGTGATAGGTGGCGTATGCAGCGGCGTGGCTCACTACTTTGAGATAGACCCGGTGATCATCAGGCTGGTGATGGCCATACTGTTTTTGTTTGCGGGTATTGGTTTTCTGGCGTATCTGATAGCATGGGCGGTAATACCAGCGGCTACCAGCAGGGAAGAGCTGTACAATATGAACAATGGTCAGCCGGTAACGTTTCACGATATATCGCGCAATCTGGAAAATGAATTGCAGGATCTGAAGAAGAGAGGCGAACAAATGAGCAGAGAGCTGAAGGATTTCTTTAGTAAGAAACGATAAAGGTGCAGAGATAGAGGTAACACTTCTTTTGTACATTTGCTGAAAGATCAGCATCAGCAATGTATAAACACCTCTTTTTTGACCTAGACCACACCCTTTGGGATTTTGATAAAAATTCTGAGGCTGCACTGAGACAACTGTACGCTGAGTTTGACCTGCAGAGCCGCGGCATACACGACTTTGATGCTCTGTTCAAGGCGTATAATGTGCACAATGATAAATTGTGGGAGCGCTACAGGAATGGTTATATAAAAAGAGATGAGCTGAGATGGAAGCGTATGTGGTTGATGCTGCTGGACTTTAAAGTGGCGGATACTGCGCTTGCCAATGAGATCAGTACGGCTTATCTGGAAATACTGCCCCTGCAGAAACTGCTGATGCCGCACGCGAAGGAAGTGCTGGAACACTGTAAGGGCAGGTATGAGTTGCATCTGATCACTAATGGTTTTGAAACAACGCAGCGGATGAAACTGCAATACTCGGGAATAGCGCGATATTTCAAGCACCTGATCACATCAGAGAAGAGTAACAGCATGAAGCCGCATGGGGATATTTTTGAGTTTGCGTTGAAGACCGCCGGTGCGGCAAAGGAGGAAAGTATTATGATAGGTGATGCGATAGACATAGATATACTGGGAGCAATTAATGCAGGTTGGGATACGGTGTATTATAACCCCGGCAATGTGGTACATGCCCGCAAGCCTACATACGAAATAAAGCATCTGGAGGAGCTGATGCGGATTTTTTGATGAAGGGAGTAGATAGTCGTTAGTAGATAGTAGATAGTCGGGAGTAGACGATACTTAGTCGTTAGTACATAGTCGTTAGTATTTAGTCGGTTGGTTTATGTGGTAGGTATCAGCTCGGTTATCATAAATACCTTTATTTTCAATTAAAGTAATGAGAATAACCTTGGGTTGGGTATTGTGGAACAGCTTTTATTTATTCCATTCAGAAGGCCTGCTGCCATCCGGTACATAGCCAAAATCATCGGGGATATTCGTGGCTGTATCTATCACTTCGTACGCCACGGTTATATATCCATACAGTCCATAAATAGAGGTTGCGTGAATGTAGCCGTTGCCAAAAACCAACTTGCCATATAAATACTGGCTGGGAATGAACAATTTATCAAGTAATACATTGGCTTTTACTGCCTGAGTAAAGTAGTTATAAAAATTCGTTATGAAAACCTCTGAAGGCGCAGTCCCAGCTCCCGCAGTAATTCTTATCGAATAATTGGCAGGAGATGAGTTACTACCATGCTCAGCAACATGCCATGTACCTAGGATTCTGCTCTTGGATAAAGTTTCGCAGTAGGTGCCCTCGTAGCCTGTAGGGCATGTGCATACGCCAGCGTTGCATGTACCTCCGTTCTGACAGGTAACTGATGCGCATGGGTCGGGGGGAGTCTCGCAATGAGCACCGGTATATCCTAAGGGGCAGAGACAAGTGTCGTTTTGACAAATGCCTCCGTTGGAACAAACGGTACATTTATTCTTCTTGGGGCTGCAGGACGTGTATAAGACAAAAAGGATGGAGGTGCACAACAGTGCAAATGCAATGGCGGGTATTCGTTTCATAACGTAATCTGTTTTAAGGTCTAGCAGTGAAATTAGTTAAATTATTTTATGTTGATGGTGGGGTTAGAACGATGTGAGAACAAAGGAACGAGCATACCGGATACAAAAAAGCCTTCCCGAAGGAAGGCTAAATTGTTTTTTATTGAACGATATTATCTGGTAGGGATGTCAGTAAAGGTGCCGGTAACATGCGCGGGTGTGCCGGGAAAAGTAACATCGAATGTGCCACTGGCTTTACCGCCACTATTGCTGGTTACGACTACTGAGCCACCTGTAGCCATGCTGTAAGAAGTATCGCGCCAATAAATAAAATCGCCGTGCGCAGGAATTGTATACGTTGCTACAGTATTGCCCGACAGGTTTATTTCAACGTTTCGGCTGGTTGGGCCGGTAGCAAAATTTTTGTAGGCCATTATGAAAGCCTGTGTAGAAGAACCGAGGCCAAAATTGTAGATGGCTGAATCGGCGGTTTGGTTTGCGGCACCGTCTTCGGACCAAACGAAGCCATTGGTGGCCGGGGTAGGTGTAGAAGAACTTGATTTTTTTGTACATGAATAGAAGCCAGCAGTGGTAATGACAGCTGCGAAGATCAAGATTGCATTTTTCATTGCTCTTTTGTTTTGTTTTTTCAATTTGGTTAACTGGAAACAAAAGTAGATTAGAGGGTGCCTGATAAAAATACCTGCTTGTGGGTATATTGGTGCGAGCAGCGTTTTGCTGTTTAGGAGAAACTTGTGTCGGGGGTAGAACGCTCAATTAATATTCGATCCTTTGCCACTGACTAGAGGCGTTCGTTGGCGCCTATGCTGAACAGAGCATAATCGTAAACTGCGGGGTCTTTGGGGTTCATTTCTCTGAGGCTGGCTGTGAGCTGAAGGGCGTTGTTCCAGTTTGATTTGATATTGTCGATTAGCCCAAGGCGATGGGCTACTCTGGCTACATGCACATCGAGCGGGCAAATGAGCTGTGATGGTTTTATTTTGGTCCAAATACCGAAATCGACGCCTTTGTTGTCTTTGCGCACCATCCAGCGGAGGTACATGTTCAAACGTTTGCAGGCGGAGTGTCGCTCGGGGGTAGAGATATGCTTGCGGGTGCGGTGTGGGTGCTCTATGGAGAAGAAGTAATGATGGAAGTGTATGAGTGCCTGCTCAACCGTATCGTGTTTATATTGTGCGGCAGGTGCGAATGCATCTTCAAAGGTATCTGACCGGCGGTAGTGGTGTTGGAGGAATTCTATAAAGTATAAAAGGTCAGTAGTGTTGAAGGTGCGGTGAGCGAAATGCAGGAACTTTTTGAGGTCGGTATCCTGGTGATTGAGGATGAATTCGTGGGGCTGGTCATCCATCCAGGACATGAGTTTGCGGCTGTTGTTGATGATGGTGGTGCGGTTGCCCCACGCAAGTATGGCTGCAAATAGGCCTGCAATTTCGATGTCTTGTTTCAGAGTAAACAAATGCGGGACAGAGACAGGGTCTTTTTCAATAAAAGATGGCTGGTTGTATAGTGCCACCTTTTTGTTGAGAAAGATTTTTAGTTGGGTTCTGTCCTGCATTTTTGAGCATGTTTTGTTGCTGAAAATAAGACCAGTATGAGATTGAAAAAAGGCACTCATTTTTTAGTTACACCCCTATGGGGTGCCTGTTACAATCAATAATAAAGGCTACAAAGCTTGGACTCCTAAAGGAGTCGTACAATTATTCGATGCCTGATTGTAAAGTCTAATTGGTATAAGGCCAACAAAGGCGGCGTTAATAAGTGATGCTGCTAAGCCGGGTTCAATCTGTTGAATGCGTTATTCAATTCTTCACGGCTTGCATTGGCCATTGCTGCGCTGAACTGGTATGTGAGTTCTGTTTTACCTGCCTTCATTTGTTCGAAGACTGCATCAATAAAGCCGCTAACAGGAGGGGCTGCATCGTGCAGGCCTTTGCCGCCGAGATCGGTATTGAGGGCCGGTGGTATCATTTCTATCACTTCGATATTTTTTTCTTTCAGCAGGTACCGGAGTGAAAGAGAGAACGAATGAAAGAAAGCCTTGGTGGCTGAGTACACAGGTGTCTTGGCAAGAGGTGCGAACGACAGGCCAGAGGTAACGTTGATGACCGTGTGTAGTGCAGGCAGGCTGATGAACAATTGCGTGAGATGAACCGGCGCAACAATGTTGGAATTGATCTCCTGCTGTGCCCGCTCGTAGAAATTATCATCGGTGATCTGCATCCACTGCTGGATACCGGCATTGTTTACGAGTACATTGAGGTCGGGGTGATTGTTGGCAATCCAGTTGTGGAGTTCAATACGGCCAGACTCAAGAGATAGGTCGCAGACTTTTGTGATGACACCAGGTAGTTTGGCTGCCACTTCGTTTAAGACAGATTCGCGCCTGCCGCAGATGATGACGGTATTGCCTTCCTGAAGGAATCTTTTGGTAAGACCGAGGCCAATGCCGCTACCTCCGCCGGTAATGAGTATTTTGTTGTTTGTGAGGTTCATTTTATTTGGTTTTGCAATTGCAGCTCAAAGTTTGTTAGAAGTAAAAGAGGTTAGTTTGAATGATAAGGAATTGAAGTTAAATATTCGTGAAGTTGTCTTTTGGAACATCTTCAAAAGTACCGAAATTAAATGCGCTAATGAGGAGGCGAACTATAGAAAGAATCTTTGGTGAGATAGGGGCCGGTTTGTCTAGAACACTTCACCTACATTAATAAACATGCCCTGCGAGCCACCCCGCCCAAAGGCGTAGTCGATAGATACATTAGTGCGGGAGAATTTATTGAACTTGATCCTGATACCACCGCCATAGCCGGGTGCAATGGTCTCGAATCTTTTGGATGCCAGCTCGGTAAAAGATTGGGCATTGGCGAAGACCACGGCTCCAAATATGCCGCTGCGGCTGAGATTGATGCGGTATTCGCCTTCGAGGTACACCATATCGTCACCCCTGTAGCGTCCCGGGATATAACCTCTGCCCGTATTACTGTACGGATCGCCGCCGGTGTTGGGGAGCATGAGGTAGGGCGTTTTGCCGCTGAGAGTAAGCCAGTCGTAGTTCCAGAAAGCGAGTACGTTTTTTGAACCGGCAGGGAATGTGATGTATTTACGTATATCGATTGTAAGTGAATGCCAGGTGACGGTGTTGCCAAATATGGTGAGGTTGGGGCGATAAACAACGTTGGCAAAATTGCCTTTGCGGGCATTGATAGGATTGTTGCGGTTGTCGTAAAGAAAATTGAAAGTTAACCCTGAGGCGAATTCTGTGGCAGCGAATCCGTAGTTCTCAAAATCGGTAGCAACAAAAACCGGTGGGTTAAGTTCTTTAATATTCCAGAAGTAATCAAGGTTGAAACCGAGCCCTATGTACATGTTTTTTCGCAGTTTTCGCAGCACGGCCTGATGAATGTGAATTGCTGAGTAGTTGACCAGATAACCATCTGAGAGGGATGTGTATCCACCCAGCCCATAGGTAAACGACGGGAAGTAGAGATAACGCCAGTCGATGAGGATGTTGTATTTATCTTTACTGGTCCAGAAGTTGCCCTGGAACGGAAAAATGATCTGTGAGCGGCTGGTATAAGTGAGGCTGGTAAGTACAGTTGAAGGGTTGGCAGATGTATCGGTGTAAAACGAGGCATTGCCGCCCACAATGCCGGCAAAATCGGTTTGGAGTGTATAGCCAGCGGCAGGTACTACAGAGGCCCTTAGCTTTCTGGATTTAATTTCTCCTGTCATCATCCTTTTTCCGATGCCGGGATGCATGATGTTTCTGGCCACATCTACAATATCATTTTCGTTGTTTAATTCTGAGGCAATGATCACATCGGCATGGTCTACAGTATCAGATATGGGAATGGGTATACCGGCGGATCCGATCTGAGCGCCTGCAATGAATGATTGCAGGAGGGATAGTAAAATGATTGCTGTGATCCTGAAAACGCCCAACCGGAGAAATTGTTTTTATACTTATTGTAAAAGAATTGTACCAAGAAAAATCTGCTCAATTGTACAACTTGATTTGACTTGGTGTTCCATCGAAGGTTAAAACATTAACCTTAATATTATGCCAGCAATATAGCGTCAAACAAAAACCCCTACATGTTTTGCAGGGGTTTTGAAAGAAAAGAGGTTTTATTACCTGCCGCCGTTACTGATGAAATCATTCAGTTCAGTCTTGCTGGCATCGAAACTGAAAATGTTACCTACTTTGAAGTAGTTGCCGGGGTCGGTAGTTCTGCCGTATGCATATTTGGCAAAACTCAGTTTCGTTTCTTCAAAACCGAATAATTGGCAAATCTGAATCACCTGATCAGTTGAGAAACAATTAGAAGCAAGTATGCTCTTTGCTGTCGAGAGTTTTGTATCCTCAAAGCTGGCATTTTTTACTGTTTCTTTTGCCGATTTGAAGCTACCCAGATCCATAGGGTAGGAGCAGCCATTGCCAGCAGGCTGGCTGTTGTAATTGCTGCTGGTAGTATTGCTTGAATAACTTGATGTGGTTGTAGTGGTAGTAGTTTGAGAAACACGGGCGTTAGGGTCGTTGGCATTTACATTCACGTTTACGCCACCCATGCTCACACCTATTGAAACACCTCCATCGCCTGGATTAGAGGCGGTTTGGGTAACTGTAGTTTGTGTGACAGTTGTAGTCTGGTCGGGCTGACCATAGTGCATTACATAAACATCGGCCGGAGGGGTGTAATTTGGTTGTACAGGCTGTGAAGAGAAAAAGCGAAGCTTCATCGCCCCGTCTTTGTTCTTTATTTTATATACCACGTCGGCAGGATTAGTAGTACCTGGTTCGGTAACCGGTACATTTTTTTCCAGTTGCCCTTTTGACTTATCCTCAAATACCATCTTAGCCTGGT
The DNA here is from genome assembly GCA_903829015.1 of uncultured Bacteroidota bacterium. Taxonomy (GTDB): domain Bacteria; phylum Bacteroidota; class Bacteroidia; order Chitinophagales; family Chitinophagaceae; genus Nemorincola. Next base: position 16,348 of record CAIKOJ010000058.1, on the reverse strand, counting down.
AAAACTGTTGTGTTAAGCCATCCATGCGCACATTCACATGAGGTACGTTATTCTGCTGAACGCCATTCAGATAGAGAATAAACTTGTCGCCGTCTTCGGAGAAGATGGTAAGGCTAGCACCCTGAGCCAATGCAAAAAGTGGTAAAAATGCCAAAAACAGTAAAGAATAGAATTTTAGTCTCATAATTATTTGTATTATACGAACAAAAATAATAAATTTAATTTGCAAAAATTCCTGCAATTACCTGATGGCCTTCTCTAGTAGTTAAAAATTATTGTTAATTGTAAATACAGTATACCATGCTTGAGGTGAACTTTGGACCATTTCCGGTAATAACCACCGAAAGGCTGGTATTGAGAAGGATTACAAAAGATGACGTGAACGAGCTGTTTGAGATGCGCTCGGACGAAGAGATCATGCGGTATATATGCAAACCGAAACCGAAAAGCCCAGATGATGTGCTGCCGCTGGTAGATAAGATAGATGGCCTTATAAAAAGCAACGAAGGCATTGCTTGGGCTATGACGATAAAAGGAGCGCCCAAGCTGATGGGGCACATAAGTATACATGTAATCATTAAGGAGCATTACAGGGCTGAAGTTGGTTATATGATGCAAAGAGCGTATTATGGCAGGGGACTGATGGATGAGGCGCTAAAGGCGGTGCTGGATTATGGCTTTAACGAGCTTGGGCTACACTCGTTTGAAGCCAATGTAAGCCCTGAAAATACGCCATCGAGGAAATTGCTCGAGAAGAATAATTTTAAGCAGGAAGCCCACTTTAAAGAGAATTTCTACTGGGAGGGTGAGTTTTTAGATTCAATAATTTACTCTCTTGTAAAGACAGGCTGATACTTATTTCCGTTCTTTCATCAATTCCCACTCCTTTCGGGTTATTCTGAAGAGTTCATACTTTCCGCCGCGAAAATCTGCATTAGGATCAGACAGGTGCATGCCGTTTCTTAGAGCAACTTTTTTTGAAGGTTCGTTCAAGGGGTGTATTATGGATACGATAGAATCGAGCGGATAATTTTCAAAGGCGTAATTGCGGAATAACTGCGCAGCCTCGGTGGCATAGCCCATGCCCCAATATCGGGGTATCAGATGATAGCCCACTTCTGTTTCCTGGATGCCATTTACTTCCTGAATAAATATTCCACACTGCCCTATGAAGGCACCTGTATCTTTACTGATGAGTGCCTGCAGCCCACCTCTGCCGTCGGCATAGCGCTGAATGGTTGTCTCAATGACGAACTGCGACATTTGCTCAGGTGTTTTGTCGGGCAATGCAGTGTAGGTGGTGGCGATAGGGTCGCAGCAATATTCTGTCCATATTGCAACATCATTGAGTGTGACGAAACGTGTGGTGAGGCGCAGGGATTCGAGGTGGTCTGTGTAGTGCATGTGTAAGTGATTATTATTCCTTAATTCAACCCCATCCGTTTTTTAAAATCCGGTTTCAGCATTTCGCCCAACTGGGTATAAGACAGGTATAACGAGACATCGCCCATGGCATAGCAGGCTATCTCGTAGGGGTCGTAGTGAAAGGTGATGCCGCGGTCGGAGATCAAAATACTGCCGGTGACCGGAATGGTATCTACAGACAAGGTAAAGCTAAGGGTGTCGGTGGGTTTTAATGCAAACTGTTTACGGACTTCTGATTCCAGCAGTGCACTGAGCTTTGGTGTGTCGACGGTCAGGACATCCTGCAGCCGCCACACTTTTTTATCCTTTACATCGAGGCAGATACAGATACTGCCATCAACGCCATGTGCGCCGCCACAGAAATAGTAGCTACTGAAATAAAAATCTACAATGCCCCTGCTGTTGTAGACGCAAGCGCTGTGCACATCTGAAAACCAGTTGTCCGATTCGCCTTCAAACGAGTCATTTGTTTTCATCATTTCAGTGAGCGTGCTTTTGTAATTAGCGAATTTGCGTTGATTGTCCTGCTTCATGTAAGTGATGAGGTCGCTGGCGCCAGTGGAGTCTCCGCCCAGTTCGTGCAGTAAGGTGCTGGTGATGAAAGCTGCATCGTCTTTGTTTGCATTAGCAGAAGGGACCGGTATTGTCTGCTCGGTGCGAATCATGTAAGTTGCCTTTTTGCCTTTGAATGCTGTTGAATCTTTTAGTGACAGTACGTCAAAACTGTATGCGTCATCGTAGTTTTCGTGCAGATCGATGGTTTCTGTGTGTGTGCCGTCGGCACTGATCCAATTGCCTTTGATGGTTTTTTCATCGATAGCAATTGCCCAATGTGGGTGCTTCGTGTTTTCGTCGGTATCACGTTCTGTTGACACGAACTCGGTGAGGTGGATCATATTGTCGACCAGGCTATCGGGCGAGAGTGTGATGATCTGGCTTTTGCCGCTGTAGTAATAACTGCCTGATGCAGCGGGTACATCGCTGCCACTGTCTTTGTAGTAGATCATGTTCACGACCACATCCTGCCCAGCTACTTTGCCGGTATAGCGCTTGTAACAATGGCTGGTTTGGCAGGTGAAGATTGAGCTGGGCTTTTGGTTACTGCTGCAGGAGTATAGGAAACAGGTGAGCAGTAAGAGGGAAAAGAGTTTGAACAATCTAGCCATGTAGTAAAGGTATTTATTTGATCACAAAAAAACCATCACTGTGCGGTGATGGTTTTTCTGGATGTTAAAATTTAGTACTTATTACTAGCTGCAACCGGTGGTTGTGCCACAGTTAGGACACATATAGCAGGTGCCGTTTCTAAGCGTGATGTTGCCACAATTGCGACAAACTGGCGCATCTGCACTGGTACCCATCATTTTCTTGATATCGGCGGTATTCTGTGCGCTTACGCCTACTGCGGTAGGAGCCAAAGAAGGTTTTGGTTTCTGAGCCTGCGGAGCCACCTGGTTCTGCGGAGCTGTAACCCGCACCTGTGATAATTCCTGCTGCAGTTGTTCCATTTCCTGCTGGTGTGTTCTTCTGGTTGGGTCTGGTACGTGTACCAGATCATCGCGATCGAGATATTCGTAAGCCAGCAATCTGAAGATATAATCGAGTACAGAAGTAGCTGTCTTAATGTTTGGATGCTCTACTATACCGGCTGGTTCGAATCTTGAGAAGATGAATTTATCTACATATTCTTCCAGCGGCACACCGTATTGCAGACCAATTGAAATAGCAATTGCAAAGCTGTTGAGCATGCTCCTCATAGTTGCACCCTCTTTTGCCATGTCTATGAATATTTCGCCCAGTGTGCCATCGCTGTATTCACCTGTGCGGAGGAACATTGCCTGACCGCCTACTTTACCTTTAATGGTATAGCCACGACGTTTGGCGGGCAATTGCTTACGCTCTACGATGTTACTCAGTGCACGTTTCAACTGCGTATCAGGGCTTGCCTGCATGCGCCTGTTCACTTCTTCGAGGAGTTCGTCGACAGTGAGGATGCTCATGTCTACGATCTGGCTTACTTCAGGTGCAGGAGCTTCTTCTTTAGTTTCTTTCTTTTCTTTTTTATCGCTCTTGTTGCTCAGTGGCTGGCTCAGTTTTGAACCGTCGCGGTAAAGCGCACAAGCTTTAAGACCTAACTGCCAGCTGAGGTAGTAACAATCCTTGATCTCATCGATAGTTGCCTCGTTTGGCAGATTGATTGTTTTAGAGATAGCACCACTGATAAAAGGCTGCACAGCACCCATCATGCGGATGTGACCATGAGCATGTATAAAGCGCTCGCCTTTCTTACCGCACTTGTTAGCGCAGTCGAATACTGCCAGGTGTTCGTCTTTCAGGAACGGAGCACCTTCAACGGTCATAGTACCGCATACGTAATCGTTTGCTGCTTCGATCTCAGCATCAGAGAATCCTAGTGCTTCAAGAAGATTAAAGTCAGGAGCGAAATACTGCTCAGGTGTAAAGCCGATGCGTTTCAGACATTCCTCACCGAGGTTGTAATGGTTGAATACGAAACCGATCTCGAATGCGCTCTCCACCAAAGTGTCGAGTTTCTTCAGTTCGTCTGCGATAAAACCTTTTTCGCTGAGGCTCTGGTGATTGATGTATGGAGATCCGGCGAATGTGCCATGACCTTTTGCAAACTTCACGATAGCATCTGCCTGCTCAGCAGTGTATCCCAGTTTCTTTAACGCCGCAGGTATAGACTGGTTGATGATCTTGAAATAACCACCACCAGAAAGTTTTTTGAATTTCACCAATGCGAAATCAGGTTCTACACCGGTTGTATCGCAATCCATAACCAGGCCAATAGTGCCGGTAGGTGCGATAACAGTAGCCTGCGCATTGCGGTAGCCATATTTTTCGCCCATCTGCACAGCATCATCCCATGCCTTGGTTGCAGCTTTCAGCAGGTAGTCTGGACAATACTTGGCATTGATACCCACTGGTTTGATCTCGATACCTTCGAACGCTTCAGCAGCATCGTAAGCTGCTGCGCGGTGATTGCGCATTACACGCATCATGTGTTTTTTATTCTCTTTGAAACGAGGGAAAGCACCAAGGCTGGCAGCCATTTCTGCTGATGTTCTGTAAGCCACACCGTTCATGATAGCGGTAATAGCTCCAGCAATTGCTCTTGATTCTTCGCTGTCGTAAGGAATACCGCTTACCATGAGCATAGAGCCCAGGTTTGCGTAGCCCAATCCTAATGTACGGTAGTCGTAGCTGAGCTGCGCCACTTCGGGAGAAGGGAACTGCGCCATCAGTACTGATATTTCCAGTACTACTGTCCACAGGCGGGTCATGTATTCAAAACCTTCTACATCGAACTTGCAAGTATCTTCGTCGAAGAAGCGACGGAGATTTAAAGAAGCAAGGTTACATGCAGTGTTATCGATGAACATATATTCAGAGCACGGGTTAGATGCCCTGATTGCACCGCCTTCGGGGCAGGTATGCCATTCATTGATAGTAGTATCATACTGTGTACCAGGATCGGCACAACGCCATGCTGAGTAAGATATTTTTTCCCAAAGCTCTTTGGCAGGAATTGTCTTCATCACCTTGCCTGTGCTGCGGGCAGTCATTTCCCAATCAGTGCCATTGTCGAGCGCATGGAAAAATGAATTAGGTATACGAACTGAGTTGTTTGAGTTCTGTCCGGACACTGTTTTATACGCTTCACCTTCATAGTCGGAAGGATAACCTGCTGCAATCAGTGCTGCAACTTTCTTTTCTTCTTCAACTTTCCAATCTATGAAATCAAGTACTTCCGGATGGTCGAGATCAAGACAAACCATTTTAGCAGCACGACGGGTCGTTCCACCGCTTTTAATAGCACCTGCAGCGCGGTCTCCTATTTTAAGGAAACTCATCAAACCGCTTGAAGTACCACCGCCACTCAGTTTTTCGCCTTCAGCGCGGATGTTTGAATAGTTGGTACCCACGCCAGAGCCGTATTTGAATATACGAGCTTCGCGCACCCAAAGGTCCATGATGCCACCTTCATTTACCAGATCGTCATCTACGCTGAGGATAAAACAAGCGTGAGGCTGTGGGCGCTCGTAAGCGTTTTTAGAACGCTCGAGGTTGCCTGTTTTTGGGTCTACATAATAATGCCCCTGAGCTTTGCCGTCGATACCATAACTGCTATGCAGACCGGTATTGAACCACTGCGGAGAGTTAGGTGCACAACTTTGCTGCATGATGCTGTAAGTAAGCTCTTCGTAGAACACTTGTGCATCTTTTTTAGAAGCGAAGTATCCGTAGTCTTCGCCCCATTTGCGCCAGCAATCGGCAAGGCGGTGTGCCACCTGCTTAATTGATGTTTCACGACCCAATGAACCATCGGGTTGCGGAACACCTGCTTTGCGGAAATATTTCTGCGCAAGGATATCGGTTGCTATCTGTGACCAGTGTTTCGGAACTTCCACATTGGTCATTTCAAACACCTTTTCGCCGCTTGGATTGCGGATTACAGAAGTACGGTAATCGTACTCGAACATATCGTATGGGCTCACTCCATCGTGTGTGTAATGGCGGTCGAATGAAAGACCTTTTTGTTTGGTTGTGGCGCTCATTGTAACTATTATTTTGAGTTAATTATTTGTTGAGTTTCGGCTTAATTTTTCTGACGGGGGAGAGCTAAATTATTCAAAACATAATGCCCTAAAAGAGAAAGAAACTAACACCCCTGTGGATAACCTTTGAAGTGCAAGCGGGTAAAGACAAATTAATTTTAAAATAATACAATTGTGATATTTGCCTCGATAAAGTAAATTAAAGTTAGTATATTTTAGAGCCAAAACCAAACGAAAACGTAGTGGAAACGAGGTCAAAGTAGTGTGTAAATGAGGCAACAATTGCGCACAAAGGCAGCCGACAAGTATATTTTATAAGCCGTACTAACGTTTTTAACTTTTTAGACTATTTTTACTCAAAATTTTTAAGAAAATGAATATTCCTGCTGAATTAAAGTACACAAAGGATCACGAATGGATCAAGATCGAAGGAAATGTAGCTACCATAGGCATTACCGATTTCGCACAGCATGAACTGGGTGACATTGTATTTGTGGATGTGCCGAATGTTGGAAAGACATTGAAGCAACATGACGTTTTTGGTACAGTTGAGGCCGTAAAAACAGTGTCTGATCTGTATCTGCCTGTAAGCGGTACGATTACAGAATTAAATGGTGATCTGGAAGGTAAGCCAGATTCTGTGAATAATGACGCTTATGGAGCTGGCTGGATGATCAAGATGACCATTGACAATATGGATGAAGTTGCTGGCTTATTGGACGCAGCCGGATATAATGCTTTAGTAGGATAATGATCCTTCGGATATTCAGTCCGGACTCACCTTATACAAAACGAGCAAGGTTTGCAGCAATGCTGTGGACCTTGCTCATTTTATTTGCCTGCTTCACTCCGTCGGCAGATATACCACGTGTAGATATACCTCTTATCGACAAATGGACGCACGTTGTATTATTCGGAATATTTAGCTTTCTATGGCTATGTGCCCGTCCAGCCCTTACATTAAAGTGGGTGCTTAATCTTCTTATTATTTCTATAGCATTTGGCGCCGCAGTAGAACTACTGCAAGGGTTGCTGACATTTCTGGGCAGGAGCATGGAGTTTTGGGATGCGGTAGCGGACGCACTTGGCGGTGTTGCCGGAGTGTTTGTTTTCTGTGTACCAGCGATGTTGCTTAAGAACAGGGTGCGATAGTTTGGCGATTTTTTGGAAATTGTTTCACAAGTCGATCGGCGATGCCCATCGCTAGGGGATCTGGCCCTTTCAGCGCAATTGGTGTTGTTTCCGGTTAGGGGATTTTATTCGGATTTCAGGAAGTTATTTTGGGAGGGGTCTCTATTGCGTTTTCATTGTACCTCCTTCGTATCTGGACAGCATAATATGTTTGTTCTCGCTGTATAGAATGTGCCCTTCTTTATCCCGTAGTTGCATGACTTCGAATTTTGTAAATGGAGCTGCAGAATTGTCGTTGTAGCCAGAGTTGAACATGGTGCCATACGTCTTAAGCAGGCTGGCATACCACATCACTGTTTCGAAACCAAGATAAACAGATTCAGAAGGCTTGCCGCCATACAGGTTTTTATAAGTAGCAGCCAGATATTTGGTCACCGGTGTATTCATGTCAAGGTTAAGTGATGTAGTTACATTGACGCTTAAATTTGGGAACACTTCTTCTTTGCGCAGATTATTTAAAGCAGACCATGATGGCATTCCGTACACTTCGAACTGCACAGCACCAAAGTTTTTAGAAATAGCTTTTAGCAATGAATCGGCAAATGCGCGGTCGAGTACAGGAACCACCACAATGTTTGGTTTAGTAGTATCGAAGATGGTTAGCAAATCGCGCCTGTTGGGCACGAATGTGCAGAGTAATGGAGTGTACTTTACTTTTTCATTTTCAGTGATGTACCTGTAAGCATTCTCATCAGCCTCGGAGGAAGTGCGATAGATGAGTGACACCTTCATGCCGGGAAACTTGTTGGTGATATCGCCGGATATCCTTTGGCAATGGCTTCTGAGCGATGGTTGCAACAAGGTAAAATACTTGTTGTTTTTTACACCGGCATCGGAAGGGGAAAGAGCTGATACGAAATTGATCTTATGAGCCTTTGCAAAATCAGCAACCCTTGGGATATCAGCGGTCTGGATAGCGCCAATGATCAGGTCGGCAGAATCGAGCGTGTTTTTAAAAAACAAAGAGTCTAATGATTCGGCAGTTGAAGTAATGTCGTGCACGAAGATATCGATATCGAAACCAGCCTTTTTCAAACTATCGGCAGCAATACTTACACCCTCGTAAAATGAAATACCCGGAAGCGCTTTGTCGGGCACTTTGTTTTTAAAAGTTACCGATTTCTTTTGTACCAATTCGTCGAGGTAAAGAGACGCTAGTATGTGTAACTGATACTTGGATTTAAAAGTAGTTGCAGGGTATTTAAATGGAGCAAAATCTTTTACTGTTTGTCCTGCAGATTTTTTCTTGATTTTTTCGGCCTCCTTTTCAAGACGCATTTGCTCCTTACGTTCTTTTTTGAGTCTTTTACGCTCGAGTCGTTTTTTCTTCTTTTCCTCTCTGGAAATTTTCTTCTCTTTATATTCACTATCCTCCGAAGTTTCGGAGTTTGCCTGCGTTTGTTGCACAGCATGTTTTTTTGCCCTTTTCTTTTTCGGATTGCCGGCACGAGCAGTATCTGCTATTCCGCTGGCAAACAAAGTGAGCAAAAACGCTATGATGATTTTTTTATTCATAGAAATACTATCAAACTTACGGACTTAGTGCGGAATTTTATAATGATTGCGGCAATAATTGGGAGGGGGTAGGATATTTAATAGGATACCGACGCTACCGACTCCTCACATACGATTAGTGTGTAATTCGATTCGCGCCTCGAACTTGCTGTGCCTTCTGCCAGCCTGTACATAGTGCCTCAATGGCTATTTATTTCGCTATTCAGTAACTTGCATCATGCTTTTCAACAAAATTACACCAGAGCATGTAGCCTGCTTTACTCAAGTATTGGGTGAAAAATATGTACTGGCCGATCAGGAAAATCTGGACAGATGCGCCAGCGATGAAACCGAGGACCTGCATTACCTACCTGAAGTAGTGCTACAGCCGGGAACTACGACAGAAGTGAGTGCAATTATGCGTTATTGCTACGAACAGCAACTGCCTGTTACTCCAAGAGGTGCGGGTACGGGCCTTAGTGGTGGCGCATTGCCGGTGTTGGGTGGTGTGGTGCTGGATATGAAGAGATTCAATAAAATTCTGAACGTAGACAAGCGAAACTTTCAGGTGACCACTGAGCCGGGGGTGATCACTCAGGTATTGCAGGAGCATCTGAAGGCAGAAGGGTTGTTTTATCCACCGGATCCGGCAAGCAAGGGTTCTTGCTTTATTGGTGGTAATGTTTCTGAAAATTCTGGCGGACCAAGAGCCGTGAAATACGGTGTGGTAAAGGATTATGTGCTGAACCTGGAAATGGTACTGGCAAACGGAGATGTGATATGGACGGGTGCCAATGTGCTGAAGAACGCCACAGGTTATAATCTCACTCAACTGATAGTAGGCAGTGAGGGGACATTGGGTGTGCTCACTAAAGTAGTGCTGAGGCTGATACCTGCAGTTAAATATGATCTGCTCATGCTGGTGCCTTTCAGATCGGCTGTGGAGGCTTGTAAGGCAGTCAATGCCATATTTCTGGCGGGATATACACCCTCTGCATTGGAATTTATGGAGCGGGATGCATTGGAGTGGTCTATGCGGTATGTGCAGTCGACCGGCATACACCTGCCTGATAATATAGCTGCCCATCTGCTGATAGAAGTAGATGGCAACCATATGGATGAATTGTACAGAGATGCAGAAGCAATATCGCAGATAGTGCAGCAGTACGATGTGGATGAGGTTTTATTTGCTGACAGCAGTGAGCAAAAGCAAATGCTTTGGACTTTGCGCCGCAAGGTGGGTGAAGCAGTAAAAAGCAATTCGATTTACAAAGAAGAGGATACAGTAGTGCCAAGAGCTGAGCTGCCCGAACTACTGCAGATCATCAAGGCATTAGGTGATGAGTATGGATTTAAGTCGGTGTGCTACGGACATGCAGGTGACGGCAACCTACATGTGAACATTGTAAAGGGTGACATGAGTGACGAAGACTGGAAGAACAAACTGCCGCTGGGCATCAGGAAATTGTTTAAAGAAGTGGTGCGCATGGGCGGTACCATATCCGGGGAGCATGGTATAGGGCTGGTACAAAAGGAATATATGGATATAGCCTTTGATCATGTGCAAATGGGACTGATGAGGCAAATAAAACAGGTATTTGACCCTAAAGGCATATTAAACCCCGGTAAGATTTTAACGTCTTAGTAGCATAATCAGGTGTGCCCGCGACGTTATTTTGGCATAACTTCGTAAATAGAAATATTAGCTATGAAAAATCTATTCATTGTTTTTATGCTTCTGGTGGGGGTAACTGCGGCAACAGCTCAGGAAGTATACACCAGCTCCGGCAAACAGGGATACCATAAAAAGTCTGCTAAGAAACACACAAAAGGCTATGACCCGGACAGGTTAATTGTTGGGGGTGGATTTGCAGCAGGGTACTCCAGTGGTTATGCCAGTTTCGGGTTGGCCCCTATTGTGGGTTACCGGATCACCGATCATTTTATGGCGGGTGTAGGTTTTGGTTACAAATACGCGCAGCAGCCAGTATATGTAGATCCGGTGGATCCGAATAAAGCATCCTACATAAGGCAGAATCTCATTTACCCAAATTTATGGACCCGTTATATTGTGTTCCGCAATTTTTTCGTGTCGGGCACTGTTGAGTATGATTTCATCAGCCAGAGAGGACCGGGCTACGACAACTATGGAAATCTGACAACAGTAAAAATGAATGTAACCAACACAGCCTTGTTACTTGGTGCCGGTATCCGGCAGCCGTTGGGTGGTCGTGTGTCGTTGTATGCCGAGTTGATCTATGATGTGCTGCAGGGAGAAAACAGCCCATATCCAAAGGGTACGCCTGATGTGAACTTTGGTTTCGCTGCCGGGCTTTAAGATAAAGCTCAGTAAAATAAATTAATTTAGAGCCTTGCAATTTTTTGCGAGGCTTTTCTAATTTGTACAATGAACTCAGTATTACTGTTCTCTATAATCATTGTTTATTTCTCGGTGCTGCTGGGTATAGCATTCTATACATCCAGACATTCGGACAATGAATCATTTTTTATTGGCAACCGCAGTAGTAAGTGGTGGCTGGTGGCATTTGGTATGATCGGTACCTCGTTATCGGGAATGACGTTTATTTCGGTGCCGGGTACCGTAGGTAAGCTAGGGTTCGATTATTTTCAGGTGGTGATAGGGTATTTCCTTGGGTATTTTGCTGTGGCGTTTATTCTGCTGCCGCTCTATTACAGGCTCAACCTAACTTCCATTTATACCTATCTGGAAACGAGGCTGGGCAATACGTCTTATAAAACAGGGGCTTTGTTTTTTATTCTTTCGCGCACGCTGGGGGCCACACTGCGCCTGTATCTTGTGATAAAGGTGCTTGAGAAATTTGTGCTGGCCGATTTGGGCATATCATTTGAAGTGACTGCGATAGTGATACTGGGACTGATATTACTCTACACCTACCGCGGAGGTGTGAAAACAATCGTATGGACAGATACTCTACAGACAACCTTTATGCTGCTGGCGCTGATCACCTGTGTTGGCTACATCATTCATTCGCTCAACTACGATCTGGCAGGAGCCTGGCACGCGATGGGCGAAAAGGGATTTACGAAACTGGTAGAGCCGGATCCGTTAAAGGCTAATTTCTTTCTAAAGCAAATATTAGGAGGTGCGTTCATAACCATTGCCATGACGGGTCTGGATCAGGAGATGATGCAGAAAAATATTAGTGTAAGTAATTACAAAGATTCGAGGAAGAATATGCTGACACTTAGTTTTCTGCAGATGGTCGTGGTCTTTATCTTTCTTTCGCTTGGCGGATTGCTTTACCTATATGGTATGAGTAAGGGTGGGTCGTTTCAGCATGTAATGGTGGATGGAAAGGATACATTTCAATTTTTGCTGGATGGGAAGAACATTATAGGGGATGACCTGTTTCCGATTCTTGCCTTTAAGTACATGCCTCCCTTTATCAGTATTATTTTTATCATCGGACTCATTTCAGCACTTTTCCCCAGTGCTGATGGTGCGCTCACGGCGCTTACTTCGTCGTACTGCATAGATATTATGGGTCTGCGGAAACAAACTGGGCTCACCGAACAACAGCAAAAGCGTAAACGCCTGATAGTGCATAACACATTTGCTGTCATCTTTCTGGCGTGCATATTTGTTTTCAGGGCGGTGGATAACGGCTCGCTGATACAATTGCTGTTGGTGGTTGCCGGGTATACGTATGGCCCGCTGCTGGCATTATTTGCGTTTGGTATTTTCACCAAACTTCAGGTTCGTAACGAACTGGTGCCGATAGCCTGTATAGCTGCACCAGTGGCTTGTTATATTTTAAAGCAAAACGATAAGGCGTGGCTGGGTGGCTACAGCATAGGCACAGAATTATTGATCATCAACGCAGCAGTCACATTTATACTATTACTGGTTATCTCCCGTAAAGGAGGTGCGCTAAACGGAATTAAATAATGAAAGAGCATATTAACAAGATCAAAATGCGCGACTGGACCGAGACCAAGGCTCATTCCAGCTGGCAGATTTTTAAAGTAATGGCAGAATTTGTGCAGGGATTTGAAACCCTTGCCAAGGTGGGGCCATGCATATCCATTTTTGGATCGGCACGAACCACGCCCGGCCATAAATACTACGAGATAGCGACAGAAGTGGCCAAGCGCCTGGCAGAGGAAGGATTCGGAATTATTACAGGTGGTGGTCCGGGCATAATGGAGGCTGCCAACAAAGGAGCGAGCCTGGCCAGAGGCAAGTCGGTGGGGTTGAACATAGAATTGCCGTTTGAGCAGCATCAAAACAAGTATATCGACAATGAGACCTCGATGAATTTCGATTACTTCTTTGTTCGTAAGGTTATGTTCACCAAGTATTCTCAGGGGTTTATCATGATGCCGGGAGGATGGGGAACGATGGATGAATTTTTTGAGGTTGCCACACTGATACAAACCGGCAAACTTACTCAGACGCCGATGATATGTATGGGTTCTGATTATTGGAGTGGACTATTTGAATGGATGCGGAAGTCTATGATGATGGGAGAGGGCAACATAGCGCCGGGTGATCTGGATCTGATCAAAGTTTTCGACACTGCTGATGAGGTTGTAGCCTACCTGAGTGATTTTTATTCGCATAACAAACTTCAACCGAATTACTGATGTCTTCTTTGCTTATTTCGAGAGCACTCAACGACTATGCCGAGCAGTTTACAACGCCGGAGTCAAAAGAGCTTGCAGCCCTTAACCGCGAGACTAATCTGAAGCGCGGAGACGCTGTAATGCTCTCGGGGCATCTGCAAGGGGCATTGCTGCAGTTGCTTAGTAAAATGGCCAGACCCAAACGCATTCTTGAGATAGGCACCTATACAGGGTACTCGGCTATTTGCCTGGCTATGGGCCTACAGGAAGACGGAAAGCTGCATACAATAGAGATCGATGAGGAACTCTACGATCTGGCTGACAAGTACATAACTGCATCAGGTTTGCGTGATAAGATCGTACAACACATAGGTGCCGCTGCTGAAGTGATTGCCAAGTTGGATGAATCATTTGATATGGTCTTCATCGATGCAGATAAGATAAATTATGAGCGTTACTACGATCTGGTATTCGACAGGGTGCCCGTGGGAGGTTACATCATTGCGGACAATGTATTGTATGATGGTGAGGTAGTAATGCCAGCGGATGAGCAAAGCAAAAACGCCAGAGCCATCAGCGCATTCAACAAAAAAGTAAAAGCAGACGACCGGATAGAACATATGCTGGTACCGGTGAGAGACGGGCTCATGGTTGTGCGAAAAATAAAGGATTAGTATTGGTAGTCACTACCACGACGATTTTTTGTTTTGTTAACATCCTGTTATGTGAATGAATCGTACTTTTGCAGTACCGTATCGCCTCTATATATAATTATAATTCATGCGTCGATTGTTGCAGTTCTGCTTATTATTTGTTTTGTTGGTGTCGGTCAGAGCCGGTGCCCAAGATGGTTATACGGAGAGAGCAAGGAAATATGTAGACCAATATGCATCGCTGGCGATGTATGAGCAGCTTAAAAATGGCATTCCGGCGGCTATTACACTTGGGCAGGGAATTTTGGAAACAGAGGCAGGTAACAGTGAATTGATGGTTGAAGCCAATAACCATTTTGGTATCAAGTGCAAAAATGGGTGGCAGGGGCCTACTTTTACCCATACCGATGATGCGCCGGATGAATGTTTCAAAAAATACTCATGTGCAGCAGAATCATACAAGGATCACTCTGAGCATCTGAAGAGGAATCCGAGATACAGTCCGTTATTCAAGATCCGAGAGACAGATTATAAGTCGTGGGCGGTATGTTTGAAAAAGTGTGGCTATGCTACGAATCCGCAGTATGCGCAAAAGCTCATAAAGATCATTGAAGACTTCGATCTGCAGCAGTATACTTTTAATGCCAAAGACAGTACGTTTTTAAAGAAAGACAAAATCTTACCGGTTGTTGAGTCTCAGCCACCGATGGATTCTGTGGTGAAGCCGGTAGCTAAAAAAGCTACGCTACCTATTTCGCAAACACCTAGTTATGCCAGTGCGGGGAAATTCAGGGGTGATACTGCAACTATAATTGTGAACAGGCAGCATAAAGTGCTTGCAGGCGAAACAATGGCTGGTATTGCGCGCGCTGAAGGTGTGGAGCTGAAGAAACTGATGCAGCTCAATTTGCTGAACCCCAACGAGGAGCCTGTGGTTGGTGTGACGCTGGAATTGATGGCGCAAGCACAGCGCAAGCCTGCAGTAGTTGTGAATCCTATTACAGCGCACAAGGGCAATGCTATAGCAACCGGAGAAGAAAAGGCACCGGCGGGCGATTATATTGCTATAAACAGAGTTAACAGTAAAACATTAAAAGATACTGCAAAAGCAAAGCAGGTAAATATTCCTAACCAGGTTGCACAGACACCCGCTCAGCCGACCAAGCCTCAGCCGATCATCATTATAGAAGAACCGAACAAACGGCCGGTGCGCCCGGCAGAGAGGCCTGATCCGAACGACCCTGAAGTGAAAAAGGAAGCAGAATTTGCGGCACTGAAGGCAGATCTGGATAAGGTTGTTTATGCCGACGACAGCAAGCTTATTGCTGAAAATCCGTCCTCAGTTCAGCCCGAAAAGAAGGCTACTGCATCACCTGAAAAGAAAGTGCCATTGACACCTGAAAAGAAGGTTATTAAGGTCAATTCCGGGAAGAGCGATAATACGTATACTGTAAAAAAGGGCGATACGGCTTTTTCGATAGCTAAGAGAAACAACATAACACTGGACCAGCTATCTGAGTGGAACAAGCTTGGTTCGGGTGGGGTGAAGGTAGGTCAGGTTTTGCGGGTTAAAGAATAATTATGCCAGACGCGATCATCCAGGGAAAGACGTTCACGCCATTTATTTCGGCAAAGCAGATACTGGAGCAGGTAGCGAATATTGCAGCACAGATAAGCTTGGATTATGCGGGGAAGAGACCATTGGTGCTGGGCATACTTAACGGTTCGTTTATGTTTGCTTCAGACGTTTTTCGGCAACTGGACATTGAAGCGGAAATATCTTTTATCAAACTGGCATCATACAAGGGCACTACATCCTCCGGAAATGTAGTTACATCAATAGGGCTCGAAGAAAATTTACAAGGCAGGCACATCATCATTGTAGAAGATATTATTGATACCGGTAAAACGCTGTATTCGTTTTTACCTGAGGTGTATCAGCGACAGCCGGCTTCTGTAAGAATTGCAACGTTTCTTACTAAACCAACAGCTTTGCAGTTTGATGTTAAGGCCGATTATTTCTGTTTTGAGATCGACAACAAATTTGTGGTAGGTTATGGCCTTGACTATGATGGTCTGGGAAGGAATCTGCCGGAACTTTATGTTTTGAAAGACTAGTGCCTGCAGGTATATCTGACTGCTTACTGAAACGGGTTTTGTACCAAAAGTCGCTATCTTTATTTTTCCAAATTGACTATGATGAAAAAGTTTGCGCTGGTGCTGCTGGTTTCGGTGGGTTCTGTATCCTGTAAAAATACATGGAGCCAGGAAGATAAGGATGCCTTCTACCAAGCCTGTACTGAAGAAGCTAAAACATGGGCAGGCAGTGATTCTGTAGCGAAGAGCTACTGCGACTGTGTGTTTGGGAAGATGGTGCAGAAATACCCCAATGAACAG
>CAIKOJ010000057.1 GCA_903829015.1 uncultured Bacteroidota bacterium | reverse complement strand
TAATGATGTTTGCTGTTACAGAAGCTGTAGCAGAAGCCTGTGCGAATGTGCTGTTAGCGAAACCTAATACAGCGGCAGTGATTGCGAGTGATTTTACGATGTTTTTCATTTTGTTTAGTTTTTGTTTGTTTGAGTTAATTGATTTGTTTGACAGGACTAATACCAACGGCGTGCCAAAAATTTAATCTATTGATAATCAATGGATTGCATTTTGGCACACTAACAAAATTGTCCACCGGATGGACGCGATTTCTACAAATCGGAATAATTATCACTTTACAGGCCGTTTGCCTGTACTACCTTAACAATAAAATGACTGGTACCGACGGCCTATCATTAGCTATCTTTTACCTAATTTGCAGCCCCGATGAACTTGGAGGTGTTGCAGGGTTTGTACCAGAATGATATCCGCTTAAAACAAATAGCGGCTGGAGTCACATTGCCCGGACATAAATTAAGGGTCTATTTAGACAACCTCCGTGGCTCTTCTATCAACTTTATTGCCGCCGCTTTATGGAAAAATACTGATGTCAACCACGTATTTATCCTCAACGACAAAGAAGAAGCAGCCTATTTCCACAACGATCTGGAACACCTCACAAAAGGCCTTGATATTTTCTTCTTTCCCGATTCGTTTAAACGCACCGGCTATTTCAACGAACTCAACAGCAGCCATGTAATGCTGCGCACCGAGGCGCTTACAAAGTTTACCGGCAAGAAAGTCAACAAGAAAGTACTGGTTACCTACCCGGAGGCTTTATTCGAACGGGTTGTGAATCCCTCAGCCCTGTCTGATAATATGATCAGCATAAAAGTGGGCGAAACACTGGATGTTGATGCTATGCTGGAGCGGTTCGTTTCGCTGGGTTTCAGAAGAGAAGATTTCGTGTACGAACCCGGTCAGTTTGCCATGAGGGGCGGTATACTCGATATCTACTCTTTCGGCAACGAACATCCCTACCGTATAGAGTTGTTCGACACCGAGGTAGACAGCATTCGTATATTCAATCCCGAGACGCAGTTATCAGAGCGCAAGCTATTGCAGGTCTCTATCCTGCCCAATATCGAAACCAAATTCGAAACCGAAGAAAAGATATCCTTGCTGGAGTACCTGCCGGAAAATACCATCATCTGGGCAAAGGATCTTTCGTTTACGCTGGGCCGGCTGGCTAAGATGGCGCTTGATCTGCCGGATAAAATGGAAATAGGCCAGGTAGCCATAGACCACGAAGAAGAAATGCTGAAAGAAATTTCAAAAGCAGACTTCGAAACCGGCAACGACTGGCTGGAAAGGATCAAACACCGGCACCTGATAGAGTGGTACAACCATTCGCTGGCAAAGATCACCGGCGATGAAATAGACGCTACTTTCCTGTTCGCTACCGAGGAGCAGCCGGTATTCAATCGCCAGTTCAATATGCTGATCGCCGATTTGCAGAAACGTATAGCGCAGAATTATGTCGCCTACATTTTTGCAGAGAACCCCAAACAACTGGAAAGGCTCAGAAGCATATTTGATGATGTAAACGCCAATATATTATTTGTTCCGGTCAGCTCACCTATCAGTAAAGGCTTTATAGATCACGATAAAAAAGTGATCTGCTATACCGATCACCAGATATTTCAGCGCTACCATAAATACAATGTAAAGCAGGCATATTCAAAGGGCAAGGCACTGACATTGCGTGCGCTCCGCGAACTCACTCCCGGCGATTTTGTAACACACATAGACCATGGAGTAGGCGTATACAGCGGCCTGCAGAAAATAGAAGTGAATGGCAGTGTGCAGGAGGCCATCCGGATTCTTTACAAGGACAACGACGTACTGTATGTCAATATCAACTCGCTGCACAAGATCAGCAAGTACACCGGCAAGGAGGGCACCTCACCTCGTGTGAACAAACTGGGCAGCGATGCCTGGCAGAAGCTGAAGAACAAAACCAAGAAACAGGTTAAAGATATTGCGGCCGACCTTATCCGGTTGTATGCCAAACGTAAGGCCTCCGAAGGTTTTTCATTTTCGCCCGACAGCTATCTGCAAACCGAACTGGAGGCTTCCTTCTTTTATGAAGATACTCCTGATCAGGGCAAGGCTACTGCCGATGTAAAGCGCGACATGGAGTCACCTGCGCCTATGGATCGCCTTGTGTGCGGCGATGTGGGCTTTGGCAAAACCGAGATAGCTGTTCGTGCAGCATTCAAGGCGGTTGGTGACAGCAAGCAGGCTGCCATACTGGTACCTACAACTATCCTTGCGTTCCAGCACTATAATACTTTTAAAGAACGTCTCAAGGATTTCCCGTGCAATGTAGATTACGTCAACCGCTTCCGCTCGGCCAAGGAAAAGAAAGAGATATTCAAACGGCTGGAAGAAGGAAAGATAGACATTATTATAGGCACACACGGCCTGCTGGGTAAAGACGTGAAGTTCAAAGATCTGGGCATTCTCATTATTGATGAGGAACAGAAATTCGGAGTGACGTCAAAAGAAAAACTACGCGAGTTGAAAGCTAATGTGGATACACTGACGCTTACGGCCACGCCTATTCCGCGTACGCTGCAGTTTTCATTAATGAACGCCCGCGACCTGAGTATCATCAATACGCCACCGCCTAACCGCCAGCCTGTGCATACGGAAGTACTGGTGTTCAATGAGTTTGCCATACGCGATGCTATCTATTACGAAACCGAGCGCGGCGGACAGGTATTCTTTGTACATAACCGAGTGCAAAGCCTGCCCGAAATGGCGGCATTATTGCGCAACCTCTGTCCCGACCTGCAAATAGGTATGGCTCACGGCCAGATGGAGGGCCATTTGCTGGAAGAAGCCCTTTATAACTTCATAGAACGCAAGTACGATGTATTGTGCTGTACCAACATTGTAGAGAGCGGTGTGGATATTGCCAATGCGAACACAATCATCATCAACAATGCCCACCAGTTTGGCCTCAGTGATCTGCACCAGTTGCGTGGCCGTGTAGGCAGGAGCAATAAAAAGGCATTCTGTTACCTGGTGGCACCACCTATGAGCCTGCTGCCCAACGACAGCCGCAAACGTCTGCAGACCCTCGAGCAGTTCAATGAGCTGGGCAGTGGTTTCCAGATAGCTATGCGCGATCTGGATATACGTGGCGCAGGTAATCTGCTGGGCGGTGAGCAAAGCGGCTTTATAGCCGAGATTGGCTTTGAGATGTACCAGAAGATCCTGGCCGAGGCCATGCGCGAACTGAAGACCACCGACTTTAAGGATGTATTTAAAGACGAGCTGGACCGCAAGAAGGATTACGTAACCGACTGCACCATCGATACCGACCTGGAGATACTGATACCCGACAGCTATGTCGAAAACATCACAGAGCGCCTTTCCCTCTACACACAGCTCGATGATCTGGAAACAGATGCCGAGCAGGATAAATTCAGCCTGGAACTGCAGGACAGGTTTGGGCCTATACCAGAGCAGGTAAAAGACCTGTTCACTACCCTCCGTTGCCGCCGCATGGCATGTGATCTGGGCTTCGAAAAACTGATCCTTAAAAACTGGCAGATGCGCCTGTACTTCGTGAGCAATCCTGAGTCGCCCTACTTTGAATCAGACACTTTCAACCACATCCTCGATTACATACAAAAGCAGACCAAGAACGCCCGCCTGAAACAGGTTGGCAAAAACTTCCTTCTGGTAGTAGATAACATGAAGAAAATGAAAGACGTAGCTAATTTCCTGAATGCCCTTACGATCAAACAACCCAGCGAGCTTTCTGCTCAGTAGCCTTAGAGTGTCTTCCTGATATTACAGCTTTTAATTGGCATCGATCTAAATTGCGGTATCGATCAGAACGTATTGCCGTATTTGGCACAATAATTGCAACGGTATTACTTTCCTGTATTCGTCGAAGGGTTGCATTTATTTCCAAAAAACGAAACTGGTGCAGCATATTACTTCTAACATAAATCATCACTCAATTTATGAAGCCTGCGTTATTTCTTTTATTGATCAACTTGCTCTTTACCGTGCATGCAATTGGGCAGCAGCCCAACTTCTCTGATAACTCTGTTGTTTCCGTTAGTGAAAATTTCCAGAACGGGTTGGCTTCTGCTCGGCTTTCTTCCGCCCTATCGTCCCCTCGCAGATACCGCCGGCCACGTAACCCAAAAACGAAAGCAGGAGCCATAATTGCAATTACAGGGGGTGGAGTAGTTTTTGTCAATGGGATAGTAATGGCTCTTGTCGTTCCCGGCGGCGAAGACGGGCCTATCCATCAGTCGAAACTTAACCTGGGTCTTGGTATAATGGCGGCTGGTGCGGTCATGGTCATCACCGGAAGTATTCTGGCAAGGATTGGCCACAATGAAGATCGGCATAAATACGGGTGGCAAATAGTTGCACCCAAAAGCAACGAAATTGGTTTTGCACTTAATTTCTAACCAAGTGCCTTCTATATAAAAAAATATTTTACTTTTAGTAGCAAATTCGCTACTTTTATAGTGGGTTTTAAACTTGATACTGATCTTTTATTGTGAACAAATACCTCAATAAATGAAATTCGATGAAGTACTTCGTATTTTAAAAAAAGATGGCTGGAGTAAACATGCGCAAAAAGGGAGTCACCTCCAACTCAAGCACCCAACCAAGCCTGGAAAGGTAACAGTTCCAATGCATAAAGCCAGGGAAATTGCTCCAGGGACATTACAATCAATATGGAAACAGGCGGGATTGAAATAACCATCAAGCTTACAGTCGAAAATTATCAATTATTACTAAAGTAAAAAAGTAGAACCACTATGGAAAAAATATTGTTAATCGTTGAAAAGTCAAAAGGGGAAATTTACGGTCGGGTGCAATATGAAGACAATCTTCTAATAGACTCTGCAAAAAACCTTGATAGTCTTGAAAGGAAATTTAAAAAACTACTACATGAATTTCACGATCTCGATATTAAAGATATTGAGTTTGAACATGCATATGACCTAACAGCACTGTTTGATAAGTTCAGTTACTTAAATATTACTTCAATTGCCAAAAAGGCTGAAATGAATCCTGCGTTGCTGCGCCAGTATGCATCGGGTGTGAAACATCCCTCGCCAAAGCAGGCAAAAAAACTGGAAGATACAATTCATCAGATAGGTAAAGAATTATCTGGTGTTGCAGTTTACGCTGAATAGATAGTGAGGCCCTTTGACTAGAAAAAGAACAGGGCACACGAATGCTCAATGGTCATGGATGCCAAGGTTGCCGCCCGCCTAACCGGAGGGCAGGGACAGAGTCCTTTGCCTTGTTGTTGATTTAAGACACAGTCGTAAACCAGTTGCGATTTTGGTTGCTACCAATTCCTTATACAGTAGTTAAATCACAACAAAAAATCCTAACTTTACTACATGATCCGCTCATTAATCACACCGCAGACCACAGATATCCATATCGCAATTCCTGATGACTACGTCGGCAAGAAGGTTGAGGTTTTGGTATTTACTTATGATGAACCAAGTGAGGCGCCCGAAACCACAAGCAACATTATGAGCCAGTTTTGGGGAGTAATTTCTGAAGATACTACAAGGGAAATGCATAAGCATGTAGCGCAAAGCAGGGACGAATGGGAAAGAGATATCTGATAGATTCGAATGCGGCAATTGATTTTTTGGGTGGTACCCTACCTGAAAACGGAAAGCAATTGATGATACGAATTGCTCCTGAAATCTCAATTATTACTTTCATAGAAATTCTGAGTAAAAAAGATATGCCGGAGTCAGAAGTTTTTAAATACAAGGCTTTTGCGAACGTATCAACTATTCATACTAACATTAATAATGACATCGCTGAACAGACGATCGCCATTCGAAAAAAGCATAGATTGAAAACACCTGATGCGATAATAGCTGCAACGGCATTAGTAAACAGGCTGGTCCTTATCAGCAGAAATGAGAAGGACTTCGGCAAAATTCACAAACTGGAGGTTATAAATCCCTGGAAAATTTAGGTATCGCCAGGCGGTATTCACTTCCTACGGTTGAGAAATTTCCCAGGACAGATTTAAGACACAGTCTTAAACCAGAGTGGGGACGGATGGGGCCTGTGATGGGAAAATGTTTTGTGGTGGTTTGAGTGACTTACTGGCAATCGGGGCTTCATTTGCAGTTCCGGATAAACAACCGGAACAACAGGGGAAAATGGAATATATTTGATTACTTGTTTATAACTCTCCCAGCGATCAAATAGAATGTATTACCGTATCATACTGTTACTTATTTTTTGTTATTCCACAATTACTTACGGGCAAAGCATTATTTCATCGCCTAAAGAGCAGAAGCTTTACTCAGTGTTTAATTGCTATGATTTGGCAAAAAGCTACTCGGAAAGAAAAGATAGTATAAGAGCCTCTCATTTTTTCCTAGAAATTAATCCTTACTACTTTATTTGTGAAAAGAAGGCAACACCGCAAACAATAGAGTCTATTATGTCTCGATTTCGTCTCACCAAGCGGACGCAGATGGCTTACCGAAAAAAGTTCATCCGAGTATACAATGATACTCGATCAGATGTATTCTTGAACTTCTGCAAGATGCTCAGAGAAGACCAAAGCGTAAGAGATAAGATTGACCGCTGCACTGATTCGAGTACTTGTAATGTATTAAGAGAGGCGATGAGAACTACTGATAGCGCACACTTTTTGTATCTCAGAAACTATATAATAAAGCATGGATGGCCCAGTTTGGAAAACGGCTCACTATATACACAAACAATAGCACTCCATGATCATAACGGATATGATTATCTACTTCCCATAGTAAAAACGGCAGTTTACAAAGGCTTGGTACGTCGATCTATTTAAAATGCAATGGTTTATTATCAAAAAAAGGAAAAAGGAAAAATAGAAGAAATTGAATATGGGACACATAGTTTCACGTTTGATTTCACTCACATTATGAATGGACTTGAACCAGATGAAGGCCTATTATCAACAGTTAAAAAAGTTTCACTTCAGCACTGCCCAATTAAATCTGCATGCTTTATTTTTGAGGTAACTGACAGTAACGACTATTATAAAATATATAAAGATAATTCTGACCCAACCTTTTCGTTGTTAGATGTAATTTCATCTGCGATTCCAAAGGAATGTATGAAAAATGAGGGCGTATTTTCTACTATGTGGCGAAAAATTAACAGCGGCGAAAAGAAAAAATTAAAGCTCTATCTCAAATTTTAGTGTTCTGGTGGCGATTCATCCCTTCGCAAGATGCGCCCGAGTCCTCGCCTCCGCTAATAGCCAAGCTGCGAGAGACTCGGCCTCAACATAAACTATTGTAAAGGAATTTTTATTTCAGCAGTGTAGTACTGCTAGAAGCACACCTACAGTTCCTTCCTCAACCTCGCCACCGGAATATTCAATTGTTCCCTGTATTTGGCTACTGTTCTGCGGGCTATGTTGTAGCCCTTTTCCATCAGCATGTCGGTGAGGTGCTCGTCAGAGAGGGGTCTGTGTTTGTTCTCAGCAGTTATGAATTCATGCAGCATACTTTTTACTTCGCGGGTCGATACTTCCTCTCCGCTGTCGGTCTGCAGTGCTTCTGAGAAAAAGTATTTCAGTTTGTATGTACCATACTCTGTCTGCACAAATTTGCTGTTGGCCACCCTCGATACCGTAGATACATCGAGGCTGGTCATAGCGGCAATGTCTTTCAGTATCATGGGCTTCAATGCACTCTCATCGCCGGTCACAAAAAACTCGCTCTGGAAGTTCATAATCGCCTGCATGGTATGCAGCAAAGTATGCTGCCGTTGCTTGATAGCATCAATGAACCATTTGGCAGAATCCAGTTTCTGCTTGATGAAAATTACCGCATCCCTCTGCTGCTTGTTCTTTTTCTCGCCCCGGTCGTAGGCTTTTATCATCTCTCTGTATCCTTCCGATATACGCAGTTCGGGCGCATTCTTTGAGTTCAGCGACAATTCAGGAATACCGTTATTGTTGAATACAAAAAAATCGGGGATAATATAGTTCTCTGCTTTGTTCGTTACCGCAAAGGCTGCACCCGGCTTGGGGTTCAGCTTTATGATGTTGTTGATCACCTTTTTAAAATCCTCGTCATTGAGGTCAAGGTGCCTTTGTATCTTTTCGTAATGTTTCTTGATAAATTCGTTAAAGTATTTATCCAGTATCTCTATAGCGTTCCTCACAGGCTTGCTGTCGGGCATACGCTTCAGCTGCAGTATCAGGCACTCCTGTAGTGTTACTGCACATATACCCGGCGGATCGAACAATTGTATTTTGCTCACCAGTCCGGCAATCTCCTGCGCATTGGTTTCTATATTCTGTCCAAAAGCCAGATCATCTACTATCGATGCCACTTCCCTGCGCAAATAACCGTCTTCGTCCAGGCTGCCTATTATCTGCTCTGCTATGCGGTGGTTGCGGTCGTCCAGTTCCAGCATACCCAACTGGTCCAGCACATAATCATGAAAACTTGTTTCTACTCTTGCCGGTGTCACCATGGTTTCACCTTCGCCGCCGCCGTAATAGTCATCACCACCATCATAGCCACCACCCTCGTCGTCCTCCCTCCTTAAAAAATCATCCAGATCCACTTTCTCAGCCGTGTCGTTGCTCAGTTCCGCTTCGTCTACCCCACCATCTCCCTCTTCAGTGTCTGATCCGTTATCATTCAGTTCGTAGGTGTCCTGATCAGTGCCACCGTCTACTTCAAATTCCAGTGCCGGATTTTCCTCCAGCTCTTCTTTGATCCTTTCCTCAAGATTGGCAGTAGGTACCTGCAGCAGTTTCATTAGCTGAATCTGCTGGGGTGATAACTTTTGTAAAAGCTTTTGCTGATGCGATTGTCTAAGCATATAGTTCAATGGTGAACAATGCAAAAATAAAATTTAATGGCACAAAACATCATGTTTTACTACTTTAATGTGGCTGGGGTTATTTTTAGATGGTCTTTTGTTAAAATCCTTTTTTTATCCCAACAATTATTGTACATTGGGTAATAATTGTGGCATCGGCGGGCATGACTAAAAAACCATACATATCTCCTTCTTTTTCTTACATCCCTTTAGAAGAGACGTTACAGATCACTCCCAAAAAGAAAAGGTTGTTCATTGGGATACCTAAAGAAACTTCTTTTCAGGAAAACCGTGTGGCACTCACGCCAGAGGCTGTTTCGGTGATCGTAAACGATGGGCACGACGTAGCTGTAGAACACGGAGCCGGTGAAGGTTCGTTTTATTTTGACAACGACTACAGCGAGGCAGGAGCACGAATTGTGTATGAGAAATCAGAACTGTACAAGGCCACCACTATCATCAAATCTGCACCCATTTCTGATGAAGAAGCAGGATTACTGCAACCCAATCAGGTAGTGTTTTCGCCCATTCATATGCCCATGCTTAAGGCTGGCATACTGGAACAGTTGATTGCCAAAAAGATCATTGCTATTGCATTTGAATCTATAAAAGATGATGCCGGCACATACCCTATTGTTAGGTCTATGAGCGAGATTGCCGGTAATTATGCTATACTTACTGCCGCACGCTACCTCGCCAATACAGACAATGGTAAAGGTGTGTTGCTCGGGGGCATTTCAGGAGTACCGCCTGCGCGTGTGCTGATTATAGGTGCTGGTGTGGTGGGCGAATTTGCAGCACGGGCTGCTTTCGGGCTTGGTGCCTCTGTTAAGATCTTCGATAACTCGATCTACCGCCTCATGAGGTTGCAGAACAATATTGGCCGGCGTTGTTTTACTTCAGTACTGGAGCCAATAACACTGGCCGAAGAGCTGAGTGTGGCCGATGTAGCTGTTGGCGCTTTGAAGCCAGTAAATGGTGTTACGCCCGTTGTTGTTACTGAGCAGATGGTAAGCAATATGAAAGCAGGGTCTGTGATCATAGATGTGAGCATGGATAGGGGCGGCTGTTTTGAAACATCCAGGCTTACCTCTCACGAAAAACCAACTTTCAAAAAATACGACGTCATTCATTACTGCGTTCCAAATATCGCATCTGCGGTTTCGCGCACCGCATCCCGAGCCATCAGCAATGTACTGATGCCTATTATTCAGCAATCTGCCGATCTGGGTGGTGTTGAGGAGATCATCATGTCGAAAAGCGGCATCAGAAGAGGCGTTTACATGTATAAGGGCTGCGTTACCAATGCGCCTATTGCCAAAAGATTCAACTTCAAGTATACCGACCTCGATCTTTTACTGGCCTCTCATGGCTAGGATTTCCAATGCCTGTTTGTCTAAGCATATCAATATAATCTATTGTTAATATTGCTAGAATATTTAGCTGGTAATTTTTATTTTAGCACTTTCACACTATTAATTCTATTTCCTGATGCCTAATTACCGGATGAACAAAGCAATTGCTGGCTATCATCTTCTGATGATACTCTCTGCCGTTGACTACCGGATCAATGTAGCAGAGGATATGGTGATACGGGAATACCTCGTACACGAATTCCCCATACACGTCAATCTTGACAGGCAAATGGAAGTGATCAGTCATCTGAAACACGATGAATGGGAAGGGCATTTCCTGAAAGCAATGGATGACTTTTACGACGATGCCACAGATGCCGAACGGAAGAACCTGATCAACTTTGCCATAATGCTCACCAAAGCCGACAAAGTGATCACGAAAGAAGAAAACCACTTCCTCAATTTATTGTTTGATCACTGGGAAGGTCAGTAACCAACTATTGTACCGGCGCTGTTTTTACCTCTTCTGTTCTCGTTTCTTTTGGTCCGGATGTAATAACACCCTGATAGATCATAAAAAAGATGGCACCCGCTGCAAGTATCCTGTAAACACCAAATGCACGCAGGCTGTTCTTTTGTAGGAAATGAATGAACGTCTTTATTGCAATCAGCGCCACCACAAATGCAATGACATTACCAGCTAACAGGAACATCATATTTTGCTTTGTAAACACAGAGAGCTCGGCTGGCCGTACTTTATCCAGCTTGTAAGCCTGTAGTAATTTATAGCCGGTTGCCGCCATCATAGTTGGTACCGCCAGAAAAAATGAGAACTCAGCGGCAAACCTCCTTGTTAGCCCCTGCTGCATACCACCCACTATTGTTGCTGCGCTGCGGCTGGTGCCGGGTATCATGGCTATCACCTGCCAGAAACCAATACCAAGCGCTTTAAAGAAAGGTAAATTGTGCTCATGATCTATATGTGTCCGCTTGAACATTTTGTCTACAAACAACAACACTACACCTCCTACCAAAAGTGCCATTGCTACGGTAAACGGACTCTCCAGGAACTGATCAATTTTCTTGGAGAACAATAACCCGAATATAAGTGCCGGTGCTACCGCAATGATCAGCTTCAGGTAAAACTGTATGCGGCTGAAGTCAAAGAATTTCTTCCAATACAGTACTACAACCGATAGTATGGCGCCAAGCTGCACACAAATTTCAAACAGTTTCGTAAACTCATCTTCCTTGATACCAAGTATAGAACTGGCAATGATCATATGGCCGGTAGATGATATTGGCAGAAACTCAGTTATACCTTCTACAATACTCAGAATAATAGTATCGATCCATGTCATAATTACGGTATATTAATGTATTTGTGTGTTTGTAAAGATAATTGCCAACGAGGATTTTTCTTTATATAGTCGATGATCAACGGAGTGATTACATCTCTTTTACTCCATTCAGGCTGCAGGTATAATTTCGTTGTTGCCGGCACTTTGGCCGCGTACTCCTCAGCCCAATCAAAGTCCGACTTATTGAATACAACAATTTTAAGCTCATCGGCTTTAGCAATGCTCTGTGGGATGGGTGCCTTAAATTTCTTGGGTGATAATGTTACCCAGTCCAGACTGCCGGATAATGGATGCGCCCCGGAAGTTTCAATATGCGTTCTGAATCCTGCGCTTTTTAGTGCTATGCACAGTTCGGTAAGGTCGTGCATAGCTGGTTCACCTCCTGTGATTACGGCTATTCTTCCTTGGTTTTGCAAAGCATGGTTAACAATCTCCTCAGCAGTCATCTTAGGGTGGGTATCGGCATCCCAGCTTTCCTTCACATCGCACCATACGCAGCCTACATCGCATCCGCCCAGCCTGATAAAATAGGCTGCATTGCCCGCATACATTCCCTCCCCCTGCAAGGTATAGAAATGCTCCATTACAGGATATAACCGCGACTCTTTCATAATTGTATCTGAACTCTGTTCCAGGGCTTACTTGCCTGTTCTAAGCTTCGCAGCAAGCAGGGTATTTTTCATGAGGCCGCAAATGGTCATTAGCCCTACTCCTTTGGGTACTGGTGTTATATAGCTGCACAATGGCGCCACATTGTCAAAATCAACATCACCTACCAACCTCGATCCGCTTTTCTTGGTTGCATCTTCTATTCGGTTGATACCTACGTCGATGATGATAGCTCCAGGCTTCACCATATCAGCGGTTACATACTTAGGCCTGCCTATAGCAGCTATGATGATATCAGCGTTAAGTGTAAACTCTTTGAGATTTTTGGTTTTAGAGTGGCACATGGTCACCGTTGCGTTACCCGGATTCGCATTCCTGCTCATCAATATCGTCATAGGTGTGCCCACTATGTTACTCCTGCCTATTACTACGCAGTTCATACCTGCTGTATTGATGTTGTAGTATTCAAGCATCAGCATAATTCCGTACGGGGTGGCCGGTAAAAATGTAGGCTGGCCCAGCAGCATTTTACCCACCGAGATAGGATGAAATCCGTCAACATCCTTACCCGGAGAAATTGCATTGATCACAGAATCTCCTGAAATATGCCCCGGCAATGGCAGCTGCACAAGTATGCCGTCTATATTATCGTCGTTATTCAGTCGCTCTACTTCCTTTATCAGGTCTTGCTCGGTAATGGCGGCATCAAAACGCAGCAGTGTAGAATCAAATCCCAGCTCCTCACAATGTTTCACTTTAGATCCTACATAGGCTTCACTGGCAGGGTTATTGCCCACCAATATTGCCGCAAGGTGTGGTTTTTTACCACCGCCTGCCTGCCATTCTTTTACCTCTTGTGTTATTTGCTCTTTTATATGAGCCGATACGAGAACTCCGTCCAATAATTGCATGTCGCAAATATACATTTTAAAGGTTAATTGTTCAATACCTTGTTTATTAACTTACCGATATAGAAATGCAAATATATTTCATATCATGTAGCCTGCCTCCTGTTATTCTCCTGCTGTTTCCCCCGGCTTACTGATCACTCCCAATTTGTTGAGCAGTTTCCGGTTCTTACGTTTGTGGGTTAGGTTGTATGATATCGAATAGATAACAGGCAGTATCAGCAGCGTAAGTATAGTTGAGGTGATAAGCCCACCAATCACTACAATCGCCAATGGCTTTTGCGTCTCAGACCCGATACCTGTGCTCATAGCAGCCGGTAGCAGACCAATGGCAGCCATTAATGCAGTCATCACCACCGGTCTTATCCTCGACAATACGCCGTCTTCTATCGCTTTATCCAAAGGTATCTTCTCATCCAGGTTCTTTCTGAAAACACTGATCAGGATCACCCCGTTCTGAATACATACCCCAAACAGTGCAATAAACCCTATGCCCGCACTGATACTGAAATTAATTCTTGTCAGGTGCAGCGCCAGAATACCGCCTATCAATGCAAACGGCACATTCATAATGGTAAGGAATGCATCCTTGGCATTGCCGTAGGTCATGAACAACAACAGAAAGATAGCCAGCAGGCACAACGGCACCACATTTGCCAGCGTCTTCGATGCACGCACCTGATTTTCAAATTCACCATTCCATGTCATACTGTACCCTTTTGGCAAATGCAGTACTTTGTTCACACGTGCCTGTGCCTCAGCGATAGTGCTGCCTAGGTCCCTGCCCCTGTTCGAAAATTTCACTGCTATGTGCCGCAGATTGTTGTCCCTGAAAATAAATGCAGGGCCGGTAAGCGTTCTGATATTGGCTATCTCGCTGATCGGTATCCTTGTACCATCCTGTGTGGGCACTCTTAACTGTTCTATCTTCTCTCTGGTATTCCTTGCGTCTTCGTTATACCTGATCCTTACATCAAATTTTCGTTCTCCTTCATACAGCTCAGTAGCGGCCTTGCCGCCAATTGCCATTTCTATCACCGAGTTGGCGTCTGCAATATTCACGCCATACATCGCCATCTTTTGCTGGTCCAGTTCTATTCTGAATTCTGGTTGCCCCAGATTCCGCAGTATACCCAGATCGTCTACCCCGTTTACATCTTTCAACACATTTTTTACCACTCCAGCCAGCGAATCCAGCACCTTAAAATTTGGACCAAACAACTTTACGGCCAGTGCCGCATTTACACCAGCTACGGCTTCTTCCACATTGTCCCGTATGGGCTGCGAATAGTTGAAAGTACATCCCGGTATTTTCTGCAGTTGCCGGTCCATGCTGTCAATCAGCATATCTCCGGTTAGTCCGAGGCGCCACTCTTCTTTGGGTCTTAGATCTACCTGAATCTGCACATTAAAAAAACCTTTGGGATCGGTACCATCATTGGTCCTCCCTATCTGCGAAAGTGTTTGTTTCACCTCCGGAAACTTCTTGATAATCTGCATCATCTTATCACTGGCTATCTTCGCTTCCGGCAAACTGATGCTCATCGGCAGCTCGCTTTCCACCCACAGCGCACCCTCATTCAGCTCCGGCAAAAACTCTGTACCTAAAAACTTCGTGGAGAAAAACGTAATTGCCATAATTCCAACCGCAGTTATCAGGCTCACTTTTTGACGCTTGTAGACCCACTTGAAACCCTGCATGATGTACTTCTCAAAGAAACCTACCACCGGATTGTGTCTTTCCCTCACGTTCTTTTTAAGGAGCACACTGGAGAGTGCCGGCACAAAGGTGAGCGTGTACAACAATGCACCTAACAAAGCGAAACCCAGAGTATATGCCAGCGGCGAAAACATTTTCCCTTCAACCTTCTGAAAGGCAAAAATCGGTATCAGGCAGGTGAGTATGATGATCTTGGCAAAGAATATGGCTTTTCCCATTTCAGTTCCTACCGTTTTGAACAACCCAAGTTTGGCCAGCTTGTTAAACTTCTCCATGCCCACTTCTTTGGCTTTGTGATCCAGAGCTACAAATATCCCTTCCACCATCACAACGGCACCGTCAATAATGATCCCAAAGTCTACTGCACCCATGCTCAGCAGGTTTGCAGACATCCCTTTTAGTCGCATAAGCATAAACGCAAACAGCAATGCAAGCGGCACAATGATACCAACTGTCAGTGTAGTTCGCCAGTCGGCCATAAAAACAAGCACGATCAGCGTTACCAGTATAATACCCTCAATAAGGTTATGCATCACCGTATGTGTGGCATAATCCATAAGATTGGTTCGGTCGTAAAATGTACTGATCTGTACCCCTTTCGGTAGTATATTTTCATTGAGGTCTTTTACTTTCTCATGTATTCTGCTCAGCACCTCCGCAGGGTTTTCACCCTTTCGCATGACAATAATGCCTTCGATAACATCATTCTCATCATCCCTCGATACCCATCCCAGCCTGGGTTTGCCCGATTCCTTCACTTCTCCTACTTGTTTTACGAGAATAGGCACGTTATTGATCTTAGTGATTATGATGTTCTCTACCTCACTGATGTCATTTAGAACGCCAATGCCCCGCACCACATAAGCCTGTCCGTTGCGCTCCAGCACATCGCCACCTACATTGATATTGCTTTTCGAAACTGCGGTATACACATCCAGCGAGGTTAGCCCGTACTTAAGCAGCAAATCGGGATTCACACTTATTTCATAGGCTTTCTCTTGTCCGCCAAAACTGTTTACATCTGCTACCCCGCTCACCGACTTAAACTGCCTGTCCAGCACCCAGTCCTGAATTGCCGTCAGCTCCCTGATGTTCATGTTTTTGCTGCGCAGTGTATAACGGTATATTTCGCCTGTTGGGCCATAAGGCGGCTCCACCTCTGGCTTCACACCATCCGGTAGATCAGCACCTCCTAACCTGCTTAGCACTTGCTGCCGCGCAAAAGCATCGTCCACATTGTCCTCAAAAATGATCCTGATATAGCTCAGACCAAATGATGACGTAGACCGCAGGCTTGTTTTACTTTGTACCGAGTTGAGCGCTGTCTCCATGGGTATAGATACAAACTTCTCCACCTCTTCCGCACTACGGCCTGGCCATTGTGCAATGATGATGATCTGCGTGTTGGTAACATCCGGAAATGTCTCGATCGGTGTATTCTTATAACTGATAAATCCTATTACGGCCAGCACCGCCGTCATAAAAAAGACGAAGTACCGGTGCCGTAGTGAATAGTGAATAATACTCTTTATAAATCTGTTCATTGTATACTTTTTTCATCACGCCTTTGGGCGAGATTTGTTTATATTCAGGTTTCCAACTATTAACCCTTTTAACTCCTTTTTTTGAAGCAATTACTCGTTCTGTAGTTTATTGAAAATGAACAATTGGTTCTTGGTAATGACCACCTGTCCCTGCGTTATTCCGCCCTTTACAAATGCTATACCTTCTACAGTTTTGATCACTTCTACTTCGGCTATCTGTATATCCAGAGGGCTGTTATACACAACCACATAGTTCTTGCTATCCTGTGATACCAGTGCCGCAGCCGGGATGCAAATGGCATCCGTGCCTTCCTTGCTGCTGACTACCACTTTTGCAAACATGTCCGGCTTTAGCAGCAACTCTTTGTTGTCAATATTGATGCGTACTTTCATTGTTTTGCTCTGAGGATCCAGCACCTGGCTGACCTTGTCTACTTTACCAAAAAATGTTTTTTCCGGATAAGACAATGGCAATACAGTTACACTGTTCCCCTCCTTTATCTTCGATATGTCTGCTTCGTATACATTGGCATTTACCCAAACATTTTTCAAGTCAGATATTGTGAAGAGATTATCGCCCATATCCGGCCTAATAAATGCGCCGGCGGTTACTTTCTTCTCTACGATATAGCCGTCTATAGGTGCTGTTATTATGTAGCCTCCCCCCTCACTTGTTTTACCACCACCATTAATGCTGATCAGCGATTGTATCTTATTCCTTGCTGCCAGTGCTTTCTGATAGTTTTGCTTAGCTTCCTGGTATTCCTTTTCGCTACTGATTCCATTATTGAACAGCGATTCCGTATTCTCCATTTGCCTTTTTGCATTGGCAAGATCGGCATTGGCACCTGCAAGGTCGTTGTAGTTGCCGGCCACATCTGCACTGTTGATCACGGCAAGTGTCTGGCCTTTTACTACTTTGTCACCCAGCGACACCTTAGCCTCTGTCACCTGTCCGCTGCTGCGAGGAAAGACCTTTACCACATTGTTTTCATTGAATCCTATCACCCCGCTCAGCGACAATTCTCCCGATATGTTACAGACCCTTACGGTATCTGTTTGTATCATTTTCTGCATAGTGTCGCTCAGCACAAACTTTTTATTCTCCGGCGCTGCGGTTTCTTTATGTTCACAGGCTGTCAATAATATGCATCCCGCTAAAGCTGTCAGTATATACTTAATGGTTTTCATCTCTATTGTTTAATTTATTGAATAATGTCAGTCCCTGTTACGTCATTTAATTCCTGCTTCGCCAGCCGCAGATTCAGCACTTGCTGTAACTGTCCTACTCTTATTTCCTGATAGTCTTTATAATAGTCCAAAAACTCTATCAATCCTATCTGGCGCTTATTGTAGCTGTCGGCAATATGCTGTTGCAACTGGTAGTAATCTTCGTAAAATTTATTGTTATTCTTCGACGCCAACCGTATCTCATACAGTAGTTTCTGACACGCGTTCATCACATCGTTCTGCAGTTTTTGATCAACGGCCTGAACCATCAATTCTTCCTGCTGCACACCATATTTCGCTGCTTTTATGTTGCCGCGGTTCCTGTCCCACAATGGTATGGGTAGCGATAGTGTCAGGCCTACATAGTTATTGATGTAGTTTGCATTCTGGTCGTATTCTGGGGCAACTGTTACATCAGGTATTGCCAAAGCTTTTTGCAGCCTAAGGTTCTGCCTTTTGTACTGAAGCTGAAACGTCTCAATCCTGTATTCCGGGTTGTTTTGCTTTGCACTATCTGTAAGTCGCAGTATGGAAAATTCAGGCACATCCACAGGTTCTGTCTTGCTTACCACAGGCTTAATAAACTTATCACCTGTCACCGCCAGCAGCGTCTTTAATTCACTTTCAGCGTCGTTAATATTCTTTGAATTCTCTGTAATATCGTGCTGCAGGCTGACGATAAGTGCCTGTACTCTCAGGTACTCTTTCTTCGCAATATTCCCGGCCTTAAGTTCCTGCTCCATTGCTCCCTGCAATTTTTCCAACCGTTTTATGTTCTCTTTGTAGAGCTCATCATTACCCAGCAGTTGGGCCACTGTATAAAAATCCTTGTACAGAGTAGCCTTTAAATTACGCATCACCAACCTGAACTGCCATTCAGAAAGGTGCACATTGGTTTTTGCCAGTTCAGTTTGTTTTCCACGCTTGCCTGCCGTTCTGATCAGCTGTTGCACCTGTGCATAAAATTCTCCCTGCTGAGCACCTGCGGCATCCTTGCCATGGTCAAAAAACTTGTTGTTGCCATAGACATTTTGGTCTGTTATCAGCAACGGGTTGTCCCATTTACGTGACTGCTCCAACAGTGCCTCGCCTGATTTGATATTGAAATGCTCTGCCAGCAGCTGCAGATTTTTGTCGAGGAATATCTTTTCCGCTTGCTCCCATTCCAGCCTGATGGTATCCGTTTCGGCGGCTTGAGGGCGTCCGTAAATAATATTGTTTTGCAAAAAGCACATGCAGCAGATGGCGCATATACTTTTAGCAAGCTTGTTAATAAGCATGCCGTTGAATTTAAATTGATTGAAAAAAATTAATCCCGGTTCGTGTAGCTGAGCATGTCAAAATAAGGTCTGCAAAGTCAAATGATTTTCCTCCTGTTAACGGTAAATATGTCAGCAAAGGGGCGAGCGTATCTCACCCATGAAATTTGAATTTTACTGACCTTTGTAACAAAGCAGAATAGAAAAATAACTGTTTATATCACAGCAGTTATTTCAACATGGACTCTTAGCAAACCTTGGGAGGAGGGGGATTGATTTCCTTGTAGAAAAGGTAGTAATAACTTTCAGGCAGCACCAACCGTTTTTTTACCGTGTAACTAAAAGGATAATGCACAACATAGACAGCCGGCATCATTAGTTCAAGTGAAAACAACTTGGTCATATTTGTTTTACGGTCGTTGTGATTTTGTGATGAATTGATCACCTGCACGGTTGCTGTCCCTTTGATATGTTTCGTAGACTTACCAACTGAGGTGGTATTAGTAGAACTCAGATCAAAATGCATTACGGATAATCTGTCGGGCTGGTCACGCAAAAAATAAGCACATACCAGCAGTAATATGCCCAGTACCTGCAGTAGATATGTTCGTCTGTTCCGCATTGCGTTGTCCAAATGCAATATTAGCACTGCAAAAAATAAAATTGTGTTAATCCTTTATTATATGCTCCCAAAACAGTCATATCATTTAGTACTTATAGCTTCCATGTATCTGTCTTACCTCTCATTGTAATTACTTGACTTAATTTTGCACCTTTAAGTTTCAAAAAGCAATTTCAAGGCTATGCTGGTAAATGATATCATCCAAACTATTGAAAAAATAGCACCACCTTCTTATCAGGAGAGCTACGACAACTGCGGCTTACAAGTGGGCAACCCCATCAGCGAGGTCACCGGCGTGTTGATTTGCCTCGATGTAACAGAAGAGGTAGTCGACGAAGCCATTGCCCGTGGCTGCAATATGATTGTTGCACACCATCCGCTTATTTTCTCGGGGTTAAAACGTATCTCTGGCCGCAATTATGTGGAGCGGGTGGTGATCAAATCCATTAAAAACGATATCAGCATTTTCGCAGCCCATACCAGCCTCGATAATATGTCAGCCGGTGTAAACGCAGCTATCGCAGCCAGACTGGGCCTGGTGAACACCTCTGTGCTGGCACCAAAACCAAGTACGCTGAGCAAGTTGTATACTTATGCCCCTACAAACGTAGCAGATCAGGTTCGCGACGCATTGTTCGCTGCGGGTGCCGGCCATATCAGCAATTACCTCGAGTGCAGTTTTAACACCTCGGGCACCGGCACTTTCCGACCCGGCGACGACTCAAACCCCACCATAGGTACTCCGGGCGGCGAAAGGGAGACACTGGAAGAAGTGAAAATAGAAGTACTGGTTCCCAAACATGCCGAGGGCAAGGTACTTTGCGCCTTGTTTACCAATCACACATACGAAGAAGTGGCCTACGAAATCGTCCCACTATCCAATACCAACCACCAAATAGGAGCCGGCTTGATCGGTCATCTGCCGTCTCCAATGCCGGAAACTGATTTTCTACCCTTCCTGAAAGAAAGCATGAAAACCGACTGCATCCGGCACACATCACTTTTGGGTAAGAAAGTAGAGAAAGTAGCCATATGTGGTGGATCAGGCAGTTTTTTACTCAGAGATGCCATCAATGCCGGTGCCGACGTATTCATAACAGGAGATTTTAAATATCATCAGTTTTTCGATGCAGAAAACAAAATCGTAATAACTGATATAGGCCATTACGAGAGCGAGCAGTTCACCTCCGGAATATTTGAAACAATACTTAAGAAAAAATTCCCTACATTTGCAATCCTTTTATCAAATATCAATACCAATCCGGTAAAATATTATTACTAATGGCTACTGTTAAAGACTTTTCGTTCGAAGAAAAATTGGCCGCTGTTCTGGCTTTGCAAAAGATCGATTCAAAGATTGATGAGATTCAGACCATGAAAGGCGAGTTACCTATGGAGGTAAAAGATCTCGAAGATGAAATCGAAGGCTTGAAGGTTCGTATCAATAACATTGACGCTGAAATCAACAGCATCAACACTTTTATTGATACCAAAACCGAGGCTAAGAAAGAAGCTCAGGCCCTGATCAAAAAGTACGAAAAACAGCAGGATAACGTTAAGAACAACCGTGAGTTCGAAGCCATTAATAAAGAAATGGAAATGCAGGAGCTCGAAGTGAAACTGAACGAAAAGCACATTAAAGACGCTACCTACGAGCAGAAAGACCGCATGAATGCCCGCATCAAAACTGAAGAGAAAATGAAAGATGTGGAAGATGCGCTGAACGTGAAACGTAAAGAACTGGAAAAGATCACCGAAGAAACTGAAAAAGAAGAAAAGGTTCTTTCAGAAAAATCAAATCAGGCTAAAGAAAAAGTGGATACACGTTTGCTAGCTGCTTATGAGCGCATCAGAGGCAGTTACCGCAATGGCTTGGCTGTTGTGCCTATCCATCGCGATTCATGCGGCGGATGTTTCAACGTCATTCCACCTCAACGCCAGAGCGAGATTCGCCAGCACAAAAAAGTGATCGTATGCGAACATTGTGGCCGTATACTGGTTGATTCTGACCTGAACGACAAAGTAAATGTGAAACTGTAAGCAACAGTCCGAATACATAATTGAAAAGGAGCCGAGAGGCTCCTTTTTCGTTTTAATACATTCAGGAATTACTCGCAAAACTAAACACCTCCTGCCTCTCCCCACTATTTAACAATATTCAATGACATACTTTGGGTGTTCGGAGCACCCGACACAACACTGCCATCAAGATCACAGGATATAAAGCTGTTGGTACAGGTATACATTTTCTGGTCAAACAGCCCTTGTGAATAGGATTGCATTTTATTACCCTGTTGCATAACTTTTGTTATGGAATATATTTTCCCAAGGGCAGGCAGAAATATCTTGTAATCGTAACCTGGAATAATAGTTCCACCGTAAGAGTAGCTGGTTGTACCCAGCCACGTAATGTGCAGATTACCGGTGTCATTGTAACTTTGAGAAAAGTATACATAATGACTGGTGTCCACAACGCTGTCAAAAACATTGTCCTGCTTGTACCTAACGGCATAAGCCGAATCAAAATCCTTCTTGGCGAATCCAACAGGGAGAATTTCCATAAAACCGTCCACGCAGGTAACGGTCCTAGTGCAGGAACCGAAGATAAATACAAGGCTTAAAGCAGCAATAATCAGGGGTGGAAATGTCTTTTTCATCGTAGGCGTATTTTATCATTTTGCCGCAAATAACATGCCAAAGAACAGCCCGGCTTTGACGCTAAGTTAATTCAACCCTTCATAATATATTCATTTTAAGACCCCCTTTTGGCCAGTTCTTTTGGCAGCGTTTTGTCCTCTGGCTGAGTTTTAAGCTGCTTTGTATTCATAAACTTCGGAAAGTCTCATAAACAGTCCCTCCACCCGCACTTACGTGGTTGTAGTAGTTTATATAGATGCTGTTGGCTAAACGGTTAAATGTTATTTCCTCACCCTGCGGGTGCCCTGTAACGTTTTCAAAACTGAACTTCAATGTGTCACCGTTACTAGTTGTATCATACGCCAGCGTTAGTGATTTGCACGATACTGTAACCGAGTCGATAAAATCGATGGTCAGTACTACGGTATCCGCATAAGAAAAAGGCAGGTTGGTCATATAGGTATAACCTGATGTAACATGGTGAAAGTTATGTGGTCCGCACATCAGATACGTATATCCGGAGCCACGGGGATAGATCATCTTTGGGCTCTTGTTGCAGGATGAAACTACCAGTAAAAAAATACTTAAGAGAATACAATGGGATTTCATAAAGCTGCTATTGTTGGTTACATTATTAGGATAAACTTAAAGGTTTCGCTTTTGAATTTCAGCGGTGAAAAACTGAAAGTTTACAAACAATAGTCACCACTAGCAGCTATCCAAACAGCTACTTAAAAATTTGCCGCAAATAACATGCCAAAAACAATTCGTACGTATTCAAGTATTTGATAACAGACACTGCCGAAAATTGACAACCCACACGTTACTGTCGGTTCTCCTATCCGACCAACATAAACTATCCCAACCCCCAACGATAAAATCGTGCTACTTTTGCAGTTCACCATCCGGGAAGCACTTATTTTATGTTTAGGCACAGGGGTAATGCCCGTACGTTCCGGCACAATTTCAGGCTGGCAGTATTCCTCTCATTTGTATCGGGGCTGGTCAACATTTGCGGTGTGCTGGCGTTGGGAGTGCTTACTACAAATGTTACGGGCCACTTTGCCTTCTTTGCCGAAGACGTTACCAAACGGAATGAGTTGTATGGAGTATGGTTCCTGCTGTATATCATCTCCTTTCTTACAGGCGCATTCGTTTCCAGTCTGCTCACCGAGTTCCGCATTTACAGGCAGCGCAGAGCGCCTCATAATGCATCCATATTTTTAGAGATACTCATTCTATCAGTAATAGGTTTATACGGAGATCATCTATTGCTTACCGGCTTTGATAAACGGTTGCTGGCCTGTTTCTTATTATTTACAATGGGCTTGCAGAACTCGCTAGTGAGCAAGATATCCAATTTCACACTGCGCACCACGCACCTCACCGGCCTGTTTACCGATCTGGGAATCGAACTCTCTCAGTTGTTTTTTTACAGAAAAGTTGGTGAGCGGAAGAAACTAACTAACAGTATTTATCTCAGGCTGGGTATTGTAGCATTCTTCTTTTCGGGTTGCGTTATCGGTGGGTATCTGTTCATTGCCATAAAATTCAGGGTGCTGCTTGTAGCTGCTTTTATAATGGTACTGGCGTTCATTTACGACAATATGCTGCTGGGGTTGTACAAGCTTAGAAAGAACCTTCGTACCAATCACTAGTTGTTGCGCATTTCACCCCACCTTAGGTTTCAGGATAATCCGTGTCTGACTGCAAAATCAATACTCAAGGCGATAACAGGTTCATGCTATCTCAATTGCGAATAGATCAATTCTCCCTCATATTCAAGTTGACTGATGTGGGTGGTGGGCGAAGCAAAGGAAATGGTTACGTGATGATCAACCAACTTCTTTCTAAGCGATGCAAGGTCAAGCCCACTTTCCAAGCCCCGGTTGATATAATAACTCCCATGATGCTTTAAGTGAAAAACAACATCTTTTACGCCGCCTTCGGTAATTGTTACAACGGTGTCTGTAACGGTCTTTGTAGAGCACACAATACACTTACCACCCGGGCCAATTGCAAACAAAATACAATACGCAAACAGTAACACAAATACAGCTACAAAAGTGAACCCTATCCCCTTTAGTGTTTTTTTAACCATACCAGCTTTTACTGAAAAACGTTTTTTCAGTTATTTTATTTCAATCCACGGTCTTGTTATTTCTATTCTATCTCGCAATACCCAGTCATCCATTTTGCCGCACCATTTGGCGCCAGAAATTCAGCGCAGCTGCACGGGTTTTGACCCAACCCACAGCACTCCGTTGCAGCTTCTGCCCCTTGATGTATCGGTTGTAGATGTGCCGTAGAAATTGATGATCACTTCATCGTTGCGGTCGCCGTGCACCAGTTCGGTTTCCACGTCAAATATTTCTGTTTTTGCGGTGAGCCTCACTGCTATACCACTGATACCGGCTTGCTGTAGTAGGTCGGCATAATCCTTGCGTACGCGCTCAGCATTCATTTCCACACAGCCTATCATAGACTTCATCCACACCTGGCGTTCATCTGAAGTAATATCGCCCGGACGCCTAAGCGTTGTGATGACCTTTGTATCAACTTGCGCAGCCACACTATATGTCATTGCCAGCTGTAATACAACCTGTAAGAATATTTTCCTGTGCATACCCGATTTTGTTTGCGCCTCCCCCGTGAAATTCCAAAGGGCATAACATGAAGATAGGTAACACCACCGGAATATGCAATCTTCGTGAAACCGGCATCGCAACAACGCCCATCTTGCGAAATCGTATCGATCCGTCCCAATCCCCTTACTTTCACTTTTGCCATTTTTTGATCAACTATAGTATAATAAGCAATAGGGGTATAAGTAAATATAAGCCGGGTATCGCCTTTTTTATCAATAATTTTGCTGCTGATATTTAACTTATCGGTCTCCTAATAATAATCGAAAGCGGTAATTTTTGGTATTTATAAGCACGCAACGTGACACCTATTTTAGAAGTAAGTAACCTCTCCAAAACGTTCAAAACATTCAAGGCTGTTGATGGGCTTTCTTTTGCTATCGGCAAGGGAGAGGTATATGGTTTCCTGGGGCAAAATGGCGCTGGCAAAAGCACTACCATGCGCATGGCATTGGGTCTCATTTTCCCCGATAGCGGCAGCATATTCATCAACGGCAGCGAATTCAACAACAGCCACAGGCACCTGCTCAGAAGCATCGGTGCTATTATTGAGCGGCCGGATATGTATGGTTATCTCTCCGGCTGGGAAAACCTGAAAATATTCGCAGCACTCAGCGGCACCAAAGTATCTGCTGCGCGCCTGCATGAAGTACTCGATATTGTGGGTCTTAAAGGCCGGGAAAAAGACAAGGTAAGCGCCTATTCGCAGGGCATGAAGCAGCGGCTGGGTATTGCTGTTGCTATGGCTCACCAGCCCGAGCTACTAATTCTCGATGAGCCTACCAATGGGCTGGACCCGCAGGGTATTGCCGAGATGCGCTCATTGATCATCTCACTCAGCAAAGACCACGGTAAGACCATCATGATATCCTCGCACCTGCTACACGAAATAGAGCAGGTGGCCACAAATATGCTCATCCTGCATAAAGGCAAAAAAATAAGTGAGGGGCCTGTTCACCAGCTGCTCAACCCCGATGATACCCTGACCGAGGTAACAATATTACCCAACGAAGGTTTGGGTGCACAACTGGCGTCATCAGCCTGGACGCAGTATGCCGATCATGTAAGCGCGGAGCGGCTTGTATTCCGTATGAATCCCACCCGCATACCAGACCTTAACAAGTGGTTGGTAGAAGCAGGCGCACAGGTACAAAGCATCAGCTCCAAACATTCTTTTGAAACTTACTTCTTAAACATTACAAGCGATGCAGCTGCTGCGCATAGAGTTATATAAGATATTCAAACGGCCACGTACATACATCAGTTTTGGTATCATTACTGCCATCACTTTTGTTATCCAATTAGCCATGCTCAGCGATGGCAAGTCGTTTATTGGTTTTGCACTACAGGGTATCAATGAGCAGTTCGATATTCATGGCAATATCCTGAATGGCTACCTTGTGGCCTACATTATTCTCCAGTCCCTGCTCATACACATCCCCTTGCTGGTGGCACTGGTTGCGGGCGATATGCTGGCCGGCGAGGCCAATATCGGCACCCTTCGCCTGCTGCTCACCCGGCCTGTGCGCCGCTCACAACTGGTGCTTGCCAAATTTTATGCAAGCTTTATATACACTGTTCTGCTTATCATTTGGCTGGCATTCATTGCGCTGTTCCTTTCGCTGCTGCTGTTTGGCAAAGGCGATATGATCAACCTTAAAAGCGATGCCTTTGTTATGCTCCTGCAGTCTGATATTCTCTGGCGCTATGCAATGGCATTTGTTTTTGCTGTACTTGCCATGACCACCATTGCGTCCATGTCGCTGCTGCTCTCTGCATTTGCAGATAATTCTATTGGTCCCATCATATCTACCATGGGCATAGTGGTGGTACTGACCATTCTCTCCAACCTCGAGCTGCCATTGTTCAACCTCATCAAGCCATACCTGTTTACCACGCACATAATAGGTTGGAAGGGCTTTTTCGATGACCCTGTGCCCTATTCAGCCATACTCAGGTCGTCGGCAATTCTTGTGCTGTACACCATTGCGTTTATTACCACTACCATAATTTATTTCAATAAGAAAGATATCCGGTCATGAGAAAATATTTGCTGCTCCTGTTGTTATTTACCTGCTGCGCCTTCAATAGTGCCCATGCTGCTGATGCATCAGCATTGTTTCAATCGCTGCGCAGCAAAGTGTTGTCCGTACAGGATTATACAGCCGATGTAAAGATGAACATCAATGTTTCTTACATGCGCATACCACAGCTCAATGGTACACTCTATTACAAGGCTCCCGACAAAATGCGGTTGGAGCGGCACGGCGGTCTCTCTATACTGCCCAAAAAGAACATCAACCTTACACTCAGCAACCTTATACCCGGCGGCAATGTAACTGTGATAGATATGGGGAATGCACTGATAGGTGCAAAAACAGTAAGGGTGCTGAAAGTGATACCCGACGACGAAAAGAGCGACATCATACTCACCAAAATTTGGGTAGACGAGACAGACCTTGTAGCCCTGCGCACAGAAACCACCACCCGCAACGATGGCACTGTAACTATGGACCTGGAATATGGGCGCTACACCAACTCCTGCCTGCCTGACAAAGTAACCATCTTCATGAACCTAAAAGACTACAAACTGCCTAAGGGTGTGACCATGGACTATAACGACCAGCCACAGCCACCCAAATCAACCGACAAAAAAAACCAAAAAGGAACCATAAAGATCACCTACCTTAAATACAGTATCAACACAGGCCTTACCGATAAATTCTTTGCTGCACCGGAGAAACAATAAAGAAAGTGGGAAGAGAACGATACTCATAGCTGGTGCGTCTTGATTCCGGCATTGTCCTGCAATTAGCAAGGGTTCCCCATGCTAGAAATATACTTTGCTAGGTTATCTCAAACTTTTTTCAATCACGGGCCCGCTACGTCCTATGTTTGGCCATATACGTCCTGTCATAGAATTTCAATTTTGCCAATACGATCCAATCCCCGATATTTACACGCAAGGAGGAATCCAGTTTCTGCAATTGCGGCTTCCGGGTTTTCCCTCAGAAGCCGCAATTCTTACACAAATAATTGATAATCAATTAATTAAACCACTTCCGGTTTTTCTCGCACCGGAAGAAACCGGAAGTAAAACGGAAGTTTGCTTCCGGTGGAAGTTTGGCTATTGGGCTTTCTCAAAGTAAAAAAAATTCCGCTTTGAGTAGCGTGGTCAACACAACAGAACTCCACTCATCTCAAGTCATGAATGATCGCCCAGCCATCAAAATATTGTAAATTCTGCTCAAATGACATGGGAAGAAAGTGGGAAAGAAATGGGAAATTCTTATCCACAAAACGAATACAAACCATTGATTATCATTAGTTTGCATTTTTCACATACTTTTTGCAAAAAGTGGGAAATTTAGGGTTCACACATTAAAATGGCTGCCCAGACATCAAATCTGAACAGCCATCATTTAAATATAACTTATTAACGATATTAGTTCACCGTAATGATCAGTGACACTGAGTTTTTCAGTCCGTCCCTGTTCAGCACAGTAAAGGTGTATTTTTCGGTACCGGCCACGCTGCGGGTAGTAATGGTTAGGTCCTTTGTATAGGCATCACCGCTGGCTCCGGTAAGTGTCTCATTCAGGAAACTTGTAGATGTACCGCCATCCAGTATTTTGCTGGCGTCAAAGGTTTTCAGCACATCTGCTGCCTCTGCCTTGGTTGCTATAATGCC
This sequence comes from uncultured Bacteroidota bacterium, assembly GCA_903829015.1. Taxonomy (GTDB): domain Bacteria; phylum Bacteroidota; class Bacteroidia; order Chitinophagales; family Chitinophagaceae; genus Nemorincola. The sequence continues at coordinate 26,600 of CAIKOJ010000057.1, read as the reverse complement.
CACGGTAATGGTAGTATCTTTTTTAAGGATAATATCTGACGATACGTAGCCGGTACCGGTCTTAAAAGAAATGTTCGGCAGCAGTCCTTCATCTTCTTCTTTCTTGCATGATGAGAATGATACAACTGCCAATAATATTGCGAATAAAATATGTACTTTTTTCATTTGAAGTTATTTTTAAAAAATTGATAAAACAGGCGCAGGCACATCCTGCCCCGGATGAGTGAATGAATTAAAATAAAAAATGATTACCGAAACGAAGGGTATCGTTCCAGAGTGCAACGCATTCATGCGGTTTAGCTGATCTTGCCGGTAGACTGGGGAGGCGGTTTCAGCACGTCATGTGCTACAGACGAAAGACCGTATTGATACACTGTCTGAAAACTATTGTTCAATGGCTGCACGTAAAAACTCCAGCTTACCGGAGCCTCATAATACAGCAGGAAAAACGGGAGTACTCTTATTTCATCCGGTGCAGCAGTAGTGCTCTGCCCTGATAGTTCTGATGTCAGTTGCTGTAGTTTGTGTTCAGTTTTATCAGCAAGCACGGTAATGGTGTATTCGCCATTTTCAATGGTTACCTCGCTGATGTCATACAACTCGCCCTTGTAGCTGATCTCATCTCCGGCTTTGTAGGGTTTTGTTACTTCGGCGGCACTCAGTTTTATCCGCTCAAAGTGGCTGGTGCTGGTTTTGACAGCAGCTATTTCCAAATGCTGCATTTGCCGCACAGCCAGTATGGCCAGGCACATAATTACAGGCAGCAGTATCTGCAGTCCTACGGACAGCAGCAGCAGCGTACCAGGTATGTTCTTTTTAGTGCCTACCATTTGATCTCTTTCCTTGCGGAAATAACAAAGTTAATGCCTTGGTTCAACATTCCCCATGCTTTTAGCCTCGAAAGGTGGTCGATATAGGCGTTATTGGTAAGATTAGTGCCTGCCAGCCCCACTCTCCAGTTGCCGGTGCGCCCCTTTACAGTTATGCCCGACGAGAAATTGAGCAGGTAGTAGCTGCCGGTGGTTGTTTCAAACTGAGATGGCATATCCTGTGCAAAAACGTATACGTACTCAGGCTCTGCGAAAACGCTGCTGATCTTACCCTTCAGCTTCTTTTCGAGCCTCACTGATGTTGCCGATTTGAACGCCGGTATAAAAGGCAGGTTGCCGTCTTTGTCCAGCTCACCCCTGGTAGCAGAGAACACCTCTTTGAACGAGATACCATGCCACGATTCCGGGTGCACATCCAGCACCAGCTCAGAGCCAAATATCTTAGCATCCTGTTGTTTGAAAAAGTAAATGGGGTAACCAAAGTAGGTGGTACCTGAGTTCACTAAGTATATATAATTCAGGAAACGGTCGTGATACACCGAAGCAGAAAATAACCAGTCTCTTTTATTTACTTCAAGGGTCAGGTCAGTATTCAGGTTTTGTTCTGCTTTCAGATTAGGGTCACCCACCTCAAACCTGTACACCCCTTCGTGCATCCCGTTCGATGACAGCTCTGCCAGATTCGCAGATCTGGAGCCCGTTGACAGGTTTGTCTTTACAGACAGCCATTCGTTGGCATTAAACACTATGCCGGCCATGCCGTTTGCTGTAATATCATTCTTATTGAATGGAGCCACTGCACTACCCGGCGGATTCAGATTATTGGTCTTGATTGTTTTTATGTTTTTATCACTTACACCAGCACCTAACTCAACTATGAATTTACCAAACATACCCTTCAGATATCCCGATACGTTGCCTTCCAGAAAAGTGGCATCAGGTACCAGAATACGCTTGCCGTAATTAGTGTTGGTCTCGTACGTAAACTGCTGGTTGGCCACAAAACTGATCTTGTGGCTCAGTTCTTTTTCCCAGCGCAGACTTTGCAGCAATGAGAGCAGATGCATGTTCAGGCTTATCTGTCCGCCACCTTCATCCTCTTCTCTTTTGTTAGACTGTGCGCCCACATTGAGTTTCAGCACCGAGTTGCTGAGTATAAAGGTGTTCTGGGAATTGAACAGATTCAACATCACATTATGGTGCGGCCCCTTCATACTCCTGCTCCACCGGTCGTCTGCCTTAAAAGCTGTGTTAATGTCTTCTATTATAAAACCAAACTGACTGTATGAAAAATTGTAACTGTTTTCCTGTATCCATTTCGGCCTTTCAAAGCCTATGCCAGCTTTCAGGTAGTAGCCTTTGTTACGCGAATCCAGCACACGCCCGTTGTTGCCGTCGCTGTAGTCACCATGGGTTTCCATACCCAGCCTCAGCCGCCACCACTTATTGCTGCTGCGCTTGCCGAGGCCCAGATCGGTGAGCGTACCGAGTGTGTTTGAAAACAACTGGGTGCCGGCATCCAGCGTCTTGCCCTGCTCTTTAGGTTTCTCTTCTATTACATTTATTACGCCACCCATGGCATCAGAACCATAGAGCAGTGAGGCAGGTCCCTTGATCACCTCAACCCTGTCTATACCTATCTGTGATAAGCCCAGCCCATGCTCATCCTGAAACTGCTGATTATCGAACCGCATACCGGAGAACAGCACCAAAATGCGGTTGCCATACAGCCCCCTGATCACAGGTTTCGAGATGGCATTCCCCGATGTGATCTGGGAAATACCGGGTAGCTTCGCAAGGGCGTCGCTGAGATTAAAAGGAGCTTTCTCATTCATTTCTTTGAGTGAGTAGGGCTCAATATTCAGGGATGAGTATTTGGGGTCGTTTTTCTGAAATCCGGTAACAACTACCTCCTTCATTTGATGCGATGAGTCGGCCTGTGCAGTATTCTGCGCATGTGCGCTATAGCACCAAATAACTAAAAAGGCATACAACAGTTGTCTCATCAGAGAGCGGAATTTAAACCAAAAATAAGGAAACGAGGCCTAACAAATGGCGGTTGCTTTGTTTTTCCAGTGAGGCTCTTTGATAACAGCAACGTTAAGATTCATCGGACTAGGTAAAAATAAAAGGACCACCTCGTTGAAAAGATGGTCCTTTTAAAAGTTAAATATTGTTCTTAGTTACTGGCTGTTGGTGCAACGTAACTGGCAGAGATCACGCCATTTACAAAATGCACACCTGCAAGCGACTCAATAGTATTGATATCCACTTTATGACCCGCGAGGTTATCGTTCGGGTTGTATGGCTCGATATTGTGGAACTGATAGCAAAGATATTCGTCTGTGCTAGGGATGTAGATCACCTTCCAGCACCACTCAGGTACGATCACGTTGTTGTAAGCTCCTATCACCCAGTTACGACCGACTGTGCCTGCAAAAACCTTTACTTTCTTGAATTTCTTAGCTTTTACCAGTTCTTTGTCATGCAGCTTGCCCCAAAGGTCCTTATACAGGTTTTTAGGCATAGGCATTACGTTAGTGAAGTAAAAGCTTTCGGTATAAGCATCTTTATCGCATGAATTAGCTTCAGGCGCCATCATTTGTGCATTATCAAACAGAGAGTTGTTGTAGTCATCTTTAAGTGATGTTGCATCTGGCAGCTGTGGGTCAGTAGCCAGTGTTATACCATGTTCTCCCTTCATTTTTACACAGTTGAACATGTCGGGTGTAAGAGAATAAACAACCAATACCGGAATATGCTGGGATTTAGAGAAATAAGAGGTAAAATTCTGGTTTCTAACCTTTACTATGTCCTGGCCGTATGAATTAAAACCCACGGCAAGTAACGCAATCATCATCAACTTGGGAAAACTATTCAAAATTCCTTTTTGCATATAAACCTTTTGTTCTGGTTAACAAATCTATAAAATGGGTTCCAGCTATAAAAATATGACTTTCACCGAATTTTTTACAATAAAATCTCAATTTTTGCAAGTTTAATTAAAATTTAAGCGCTTTTTCGCGCTCCAACGGATAAAATTTACTGTCGAAGACTGTTATCCGTGCGGTTTTTAGAATGTAGTGGTGATTTCTTACTGCTTCATAGGGGTTAATTTGGCTGCATTATGGGGTATTAGGATATTTATAGTTTTGCAAAGCACTACTCATTTCGTTGAATATTTTCATTTTCAACTCCGGCAGGTCAGCCAAAGTCATACCCTGGGTGTGCACAGGGGTAAGGTATTCTACTCTATTCTGTCCGGGCCAGAATTTCCACCAGCCGGTGTAGTTCCAACGGTTCACTGTATCCGGGAAAACCATGGGCATAATAGGAGACTGGGTATTTATTGCCAGCCTGAAAGCGCCGTCGTAAAACTCCTTCATGGTTTTGCCTGTTTCGTTGAAAGTACCTTCTGGGAAAATGATGATACTACCCTCATTATGCAGCACTTTCCACAGCAACCTGAGACTTCTTGACCTGCTGTGCGTACTGCTGCGATCTACCATGATAACGATCTGCTTATAAATAAAACCCACAACCGGGATCCTGGATATCTCCTTTTTGCCCAGCGGACGGAAATAATCGTTGATAGCCGGAAAAAGGACAAGTACATCGAGATAAGAGATGTGGTTGGCAATGTAAATATACCGTCCCTCGGGAGGCGGGGGACCAAGCCTGGTTACACGCATACCCAGCATCCACAACCACCATACCGACCAATGCCTGATAAGCTGATGAATAGCCCTGCGGGAAGCAGCGTTGTTGCCGATGCTAAGTACTATGAATAAAGGAAAAGCCAGCAGTATGCTCACCAAAAAGGTAAGTACTACGTAGAGGGTAAAAAACGGCTGCAGTATTTTTTTGAGCATCGAGCTGTTGAATAGAAAAAATAAGCCTTGTACCCTTTACTAACAATAGCCTATGCCGGCATTACTGGTATATTTGGCCTGCCTACTACCTGCTTGTTTGCCCATGGTATCATCGCCATCATTAGACAAAGCGCAACGAACGAACACCAAAAAAGTCTTTTGAACTTGCGGTCGTCGTCGATATTCTTTTTAATGGTGCTGTACCCAATGTGAACCAACACTATGGCAACGATCATACTTACGCTATGCTCTACGGCAAAGAAACGGTTGTAGGTATCTTTCATCACCATACCACTGCTTAAAACGCCTCTGGAGATAATACTGGTGTAGTACAGCATGAGCCCGAACACCAGTTGCAGATCACAAAAGATAAGCAGCATCAAAGCAGGCATCTTATTGCTTTTCAGGAATTTCTTTTTGCCCATCATTCCCATGAGGCTCTGCACCACCACAATAACGGCAAACAGCAATACAAGGTAACGCAGGATACTATGAAGGAAAACGAGATAGCTGCTTGATGGCATAAAAAAAGTATTTTGTTAGAATAAAGGTAATTGGTTTTTTCAGAATTTCCCGACACAATCGTTTAAAAACCTATGTTGAGTCTTTCCCTTAAAGAGGTAATGTGCGCAGTGTGGTGTTTGCTATGCCATGCATACAATGCCGTCATATCCCACAATTCAAAGTTCTTTTGGTACTGGGGATGGTAGTAGGTACGAAGCCAGTCTTCGGGCTTCATATGCTCCAGCAGAGCCACCCACCTTCGGTGCACTGCATGCAACAAAGTTACAGACACGTTTACTGGCACTATATCCGTATCAGGCAATAAAGCCCACGCGCCTTCATTATAGGGTTTGATGGTGGGGTTATCTTCCGTAAGCGCTAGTTTCAGTCTTATGTATGCATTCATGTGGCTGTCGGCTACATGATGCACCACCTGTTTTATGTTCCATCCGCCCTCGCGGTAAGGTATCAGCAACTGATGTTCGTCGAGATTCTCTATACATGCATCCATCCAAGAAGGTAGCGCCCGTAAAACACTGATCCAACCCTGTATCTGCTGCGGGGAATAACTATCCGGTTTTTGATACCTGCCAATCGGGTATTGTAACTGTTCAATATTCTCTGTCATTCGTCAAAACTTAAAACCAATCATTGTAACATTTCACTAGGTGCCATTGCATACGAATAAATAAGCCGCCCAGATGGCGGCTTATTTACTTATTTTTTCGCTTTTGCTGGTGCGGCTTTTTTAGGTGCCCCGGCAGCCTTCTCTGCGTCTTCTATCTCTTTAGCAGATTTATTGTTTGGATCAATTTCTCTGATCTTGTCCATATAAACCTTTATGTTCTCTTTATCCTTTTTATTGTAGTAGTAGTACATCAGGTACTCATAGGCACCTTTCAGGTCGTTCTTTTTCTCGTAGTTAGGCCCTATTTTATCCAGCCATTTTTTGTAGTAATCAACGGCACCACCTGTAGTAGCATCTGAATCTATGGCAGCAGCAGAGCGACCTAACCAATAAGCACCAGATGGCTGATCGGGATATTTGGCAACAAACTCCTGGAATGACTTCAATGCTTTATCGAGGTCTTTGCAGTAATAAAACATGATACCTCTCCATACATAATCTGAAGGCTGGGTTTCAGGGTTGGCTTTTACCAGATTGTTATACCAGTCGGCAGATTTGCAGTAATCTTTTTTGGCTTTAAACGCTTCAGCAATCGTTCTGTAGATGTCAGTTTTGTTACGTGCAGTATCGTCGGCTATACCTTTGTTATAATAATAACCAGCAGAGTCGAGCATGCCCATTTTCAGAAATAGTTTACCGAACTGGATATAGGCTCCCGGAGTAATTTTAGATGGGTTCACGATATGGAAGTAAGTATGCAGGTTCTGCAATGCCAACATAGAGTCGCCGCATTCTGCCTGAGAGAAACCGGTTATACCTGTAACTTCAATTTTCTCGTCACCAGACAATGACTGACCGCTCATCAAATCCTGTGCATATTTGGCGGCATCACAGTAGCTCTGCGCCAGATACATCAGCCTTAAATACTTCATCTTGTCGGCGAGGGTGTTGTCAGACAGTTTGATGTATGGCTGTATATTCTCGAGTGCCAATTTGAATTTTCCTGAACGAGCATAGGCATCAGCCAATGCCATGTAAGGCAGCGGGTTGGTGTTATCAGCGTCTTTTGCTTTGGCATAATTATCGAGTGCACTCTGGTAATTATGTGCTTCGTACCAAAGGTCACCGATACGAGAATACGCCAATGAATTTTTGTTGTCTTTTTCTGTAACCGACTCGTAGTTGGTCATGGCTTCACCACCACCACCGGGCACTTTGCGGAATGCATCACCCAGTCCGATGTGCGTTTCGGCTTCATCGGCCTTTGTCAATGCATCTTTATACCATGCTACAGCCTGCAGGTAGTCACCACCCTCAGAATAGGTGATGGCATCAGCGGCAAATTTTTCCTGTATCCACTCTTTCTTTTTAGATTTCGCAGCCAGGTCTTTTGCTATCTGCATTCCTTTGGCCGAGTTCTTTTGAGCAAATGCTACACGGGCAGTACCTGAAATATTGGCAGCATCTTCGGGGAATTTAGAAAAAGCAGTATTGGCCTTTTCCAGCTTACCTTCTATTATATAACAAAGCCCCAGATAGTAATTTGCCTTAGGGTCTGTGGCTGCCAGCGGTTCAAGAATACGCTCAGCTGACTGCCATTTGTTATACTGATACATTTTAATTCCGTCTTGTAGTGTTTGCTGGGCAGACGCTCTTATGCTAAACGCTAATGCCACCAATACTATTACTCCCTTGATACTGTACTTCATTGTACTTGTATTGTTTTTTGTTAACTGATTATTTATTGTTTATCTGAGCCGCTCTGATCACCATCTCTGACTTAGTAGGAAACAGATGCGCGTGAAAAAATACTAACTGCCCACGCTGCCCTGCTAAGAAATTAGCAAATCCTGTGCCAAGCCCCGGATAGCTCTCACTATTTATATAATACAACGTTCTTGTAAGCGGGTACGATTTCAGCGCTATGTAAGCCTGATAGGGCTTTAACAGCTCATGAGACTCGGCATTCTGTAAAGCAACAACTTTAACATTCTTTATGAATGCACCGGTGTTCTGAGGGTCGTTATCGTCACTTACATAGCTGAGTCCTACAAACCCAATAGCGGCAGGATTTTTTGAAACATAGTCTACAACTTCTTTGTTTCCCTTGGCGGCAAATACATTGCTGCCCAGTTTCTCACCTCTCAGAATTGAGTCGTTGATAAATCTCACTGTGCTCGAACCCTGGTTGTCAAATACAACGGTGTACTTTGTTTTATATTGTCCGGTGAGTATCCCCTTGAGCGCGTTGATATCGAGCATTGAATCAGGAGATTCATTGTTGACGATAACTGCAACAGCGTCTCTGGCAATAGACAATGAAGTAGGATAAATTTTCCTTTCCAGGCAACCATCTTTCTCTGCCTTGGTGAGGTCGCGGGTTACTAATATTAGCCTTGCTTTGTTTTCGAAGTAGTCTTTCAGGCACTCCGCTTCAGACTTGTAGTGTATGGTAACTTTTGCCTCTGGAAAACTGCTGTCAAACACTCTTTTCTGCTCATCAATAACCGGCTGAAAAGTTTCATCGACAGAGATATCAATTGCACCCTTTCCCAAACTGTCGGGATGCTTTGGTGCATCATCGCACGAAAGGGCAGAAAGGCTCACTAGAGCAATAAAACATATGTGTTTCAGCCAAGGCATAAAGAGCGCAATTTTACTGATTAATTTAAAGAGTGAGGTTGGTTATATCTGTTCTAACAATAATTTAACAGGTAAAAGAGGTCGTATAGACCGTGTACAGAACCTTTGCGACTATTCTTCAGATGATGATTCCCTGTTGTTTCCTATAACCGTTTTGATACCCCTGTACAGTCTGAACAGTCCGCCTACCAGCATCATACCCCCGAGTATATACGCCACGAACGCAGGCACCTCTATACCCACGAACGAACGGGCGTATAACAATAAGCCTCCGATGAACGAATAAAAGATACCCATTACGATGTCCATCATTGTTCTAAACTGACTTGTTCGTTTTTCTCTTATGTCTTCTCTGTAGCTCATGCGATTGTATTGGATGGCAAATTTAGCTCGGTTTATCTTAAAGAAGCAATTCGGCCGGAATTCCATAAATTGATTTGTGCAATGGAAGGACCGGAAAAAGCTAGTTTATATTTAAAGTATTGTTAAGGCTTGCTTTATCTGTATTCTGTGTTTGTGGAATAGCTACCTTTCTCCATCTTCTTTTTAAAACACAGAATATGAAAAAGAAAAACTTCTTTTTTTTAGTGGTCATTCCGATTTTTGGCTACCTGCATGTGGACGCCCAGACGACACAAAAACTAAATATAGAGCAGGCAACCGTTTTCCTGAGCGGAGCTGAGCTCGTAAGTACGGCACGCATCAACCTGGGCAAGGGTGAGAACGAAATTCTATTTACCAATGTAGCCGGAGATGTGAACAGCCAGAGCCTGACGGTGAGTGCTACAAATGGCGTGATCGTGGAATCTGCCACTTTTCAGAATAATTATCTGGCTACCGAGGTGCTCTCTCCAAAGGCGCAGGAAATAAAAGACAGCATAGAGGCGATGACCGCCTATAAGCAACAGACAAGCAACAAAGTGACGGTAATTGATGAGCAGATAACTGTTCTGAAAGAGAACAGAAAGGTGAGCGGGAATCAAAACGGACTCTCGACGGTGGAGCTTACGAAAATGCTTGACCTGATCAATGCAAGGATGGAAAACTATCTGACGCAGAAAAATAAGCATGAAACGATTATTAAAAAAACGGATGAGCGCATTGCCAAGCTTACCATGCAGCTGGACGAAGAACAGAAAAAAGCTTACCAACCAGGCGGACAACTGCTGGTGAAGTTTTATGCAAAAGAGGCAACTTCTTCAGCAATAGCTATTAACTACATTGTACCCCATGCGGGCTGGACGCCTACCTACGATATAATGGCTGATGACGCCAACAGCCCGGTGAAACTTTATTATAAAGCCAACATTTATCAGAACAGTGGAGTAAAGTGGAATAATGTGAAGCTGAGCCTTTCTACCGGCAACCCAAATGAGGGTGTGCAGGCACCGGTGATGAACCCATGGTATCTGGCTTTTTATGTGCCGCAGACTTATGGAGCGGGAATGGCAAATGCACCTGCACAAAATGGCGTGAAGGTTTACGCTTACAAAAAAGCGCTGGTTGATCAGGATAAGCCTGCTAGCAATATTTTGATTGGCGAAGAAATAAACAACATGCAGGCAACCATAAATGACTATGTATCTGTCGATAACTCCGGTGTAAATACCACTTTCGATATTGATTTGCCATACACCATTCCAAGTGATGGTAAACAGTATCTTGCCGCTATAAAACGCTATGAATTGCCGGCAACCTACAGATATTATGCGGTGCCGAAAATTGATAAGGATGTATTTCTGCAGGCGAAGATCACTAACTGGGAAGATATAAATCTGTTGCCGGGCACAAGTAACATTTTCTATGAAGGCACTTATGTAGGCCAGGGCGTTATAGACCCAAGGAATGTAAAGGACACAATGAATATATCGCTAGGCAGGGATAAGAAAATAGTAGTTAAGAGGGTACGGGATACCAAACTGCGCAGTGTGAAGATGATTGGCACAAATGTTCGTGAAACATTTGCTTATACACTAACTGTACGCAACACACGCAAAGAGCCTGTGACACTGGTATTGCAGGACCAACAGCCTATAAGCAACGACAACGACATAGTGGTTGAAGACCGGGAATTGGCTAATGCAGAATATAATGAAGTGACAGGCTTAATGAACTGGAATGTGACTTTGGCACCCAATGAAAGTAAAAGCATCAACTTTGGGTATACCGTGAAATATCCGAAAGGGAAAACTGTTTCGGGGCTGTGATTTGATTTAGGTGACAGGGTTGTTGTTATAGGTGGAAACCGACAGCACGTTTTCAGCCAGGCAACACAAAAAGAAAAAAGGTTTGCAGTTGATCAACTGCAAACCTTTTTTGATACCTATAATTTTCCGTTTTTTATTGTTCTTTATTTAGCCTTAGTTCCTGCAACATAAAGTTACCTTTCAGCCTGATCAGGATAAATACATTGTATTTTACTCCGGCTGTGGTGGTCATCACACCGATCACAAACTTAGAAGTATTGTCGGGTGCTCCGTTGTCCATAACGGTTACATCCCTGGCAACATTCTTTTCAAAGAAGTCCTTAAGCACAATCATTGCCTGATTGTGGCTATAAACGGTCTGGCTATTGTTGATAGTTATGGGCACGAAGTTATCAATGTACTTCTCCATATCGGCGACATGATTATTCTTAATGGCGTTCACCATATCTTCTATGGGAGAACGACCACTTTGAGCATGCACCGTAAAAAACACCAACGTACAACTAACTGCTAATAAGATTCTTTTTAAGTAGTTTTTCATTTCAATCGCACACATACAAATAGTCTCTGTAAAAATAAGGCAAAAATCAAGCCAAAAATCATTATCAAAAATCCAATATCAAAAAATAATATTGGTAAGGTTTATATTTTAGAAGGGTAGCAGGTTATATGTAGCAAAAATCAAGCCAAAAACTCAGATTTAACGAATAATTTGAAAAAATCCTTTTTGACTATCATTGCAATACGCATATAATAATTGCATATTGTCGAAAATAGCTGCAAAAACGTCCAAAAAAGTTGATAAACTGCCGGTTAATTAAACACAAATAAGATATTTTATACTACGATAACAGTTCGCAGGGCTTCATGCCTGTAACCCGTTTAAAAGCAGTACTGAAATGAGAAATACTGCTATATCCTAATGTGTGAGCCACCTCAGTAACCGTTAGCCCCTGCCCCTTTAATAATTCTTTGGCTTTGGCAATCCTCAGATCCTGGTGGTAATCATGCACTGTTTTACCTACCAACGCTTTAAATCCTTTTTTCAGGTAACACTCGTTGATTGCTACTTTTTTGGCGAGTTCGGGTATTGTTAGTGGCTTGTCTAAATTCTGTTCCAAAACCTGGCATGCCTCCTTTATTTTCTCCCGCTCACTTTCGTATGCCAGAAAACGACACGCAGGAACCTGACACTCATTGAATGGTATGGTTATGCACTCGAGTGCAATACGAAGCAAATGCGTTGCGGTTTCTGTTTGCCGCAAAGATCTGATAAAGGGTGTTGTTTTGTCGGTTTGATGTAACTGTGTGAGGTACATTCTGGTTTTGGCACAAACAGAGAATTGCTGTTCGGTGGTTTGGTCGAACCTGAACGGCTGATTGGCCATGAGTGTCTCGACCGGATATTGGTCGAAAAAAGAAGGTGAGAACCTTAACGAATTCACGATTGCCCGACCACTACTACTCTCATCACTTTGCCAGAAACACAACTGCAGGCAAAACCTTCCGTCTTCGATAGGAAAGAGGTACAGCATACCCCTGTCGTCAGAAATACTCTCTGCTGAACCAGTTACAGATGCCCAATCAGATTGAATGAAATTATTTACAGAAGTGCTTTTTCTGCTTAACACACGTACTTCCTTCCCAATGAATCGCTCCAATGGTTCAGACTTTCTATGCAGTGTTTGTTTATTGCCGTTCAACATCAGGTTCCAATAACAGGGATGCAAAAATACAAGCTATTCACATAGAAACGCTCATTCATAATGGATTTTATGAATAAGTTATGGAAAAGGTGCGAAAGGCTGAGGATCACAAAGGTTTTGAACCCATGATCTCGTCAATTTTGCCCATCACCTCTGTAGTTAGCTTTGGATACAAATCTATTGCCTTCAGGTTTTCTGTTAGCTGGCTTTCTTTTGTAGCACCCAGTATTGCCGTTGTGACGTGTTGATTGTGAATGCACCAGGCGATAGATAATGTAGCGAGCGAGGTATCTAACTCTAGCGCTACGGCCGCCAGTTTCTTCACTTTGTCTAGTTTCTCTTGCTCCATCATTTTCTCCTTCAGCCATGCGTAGTTAGAAATGCCCAGCCTTGAACCTTCGGGTATGCCATTGTTGTATTTGCCGGTAAGCAATCCGGATGCAAGTGGGCTCCAGATGGTAGTACCCATCCCTGTATTTCTAAAAACAGACAGGTAATCCTTTTCCATTTTAAACCGCTCAAACATATTGTATTGCGGCTGTTCCATAGCCGGACCTATCAGGCTCAAATCTTTGGCTACGGCATGGGCTTCCATAATTTCGGCTGCGCTCCATTCGCTGGTACCCCAGTAGAGTATCTTACCTTGTTGCAGCAGGATATTCATTGTCCACACCACTTCTTCCATTGGTGTCTCAGGGTCTGGTCTGTGGCAGAAGAAGAGATCGAGGTAGTCGGTTTGCAGACGTCCTAGTGCCGCATGGCAAGCCTCGGTGAGGTGTTTGCGGCTAAGCCCGTTTTGATTAGGCTTGTTCTCCTTACCGTACAAACCAAAAAATGCCTTACTAGAAATACAATAAGATGTGCGGTCCCAGTTCTTCTTACTCAATACCCTACCCATCATCTCCTCAGACCTGCCACCCTCGTATGCCTCGGCATTGTCGAAGAAATTGATACCTGCGTCATAAGCCAGACCCATGAGGCGGTCGGAGGCACTATCGTCTACTTGTTTTGAAAAAGTAACCCACGATCCGTAAGACAGTGTACTCAGTTTCAAACCTGTTTTACCCATTCTTCTGTATTCCATATCCTCGTCTCCAAATTGGGAGCTACCTTTTAAAATGAATAAAATAACTGTGCGAAAATTATTAGTTTGCCAATTGGGCTATCAGATCATATACACTACCAGACCATCTCTAAGCTTAGGTTCGAACCATGTGCTTTTTGGTGGCATTACATTGCCGCTGTCGGCAATATCAAAAAGTTGTTTGATAGTAACGGGATAAAGCGAAAAAGCCACAGCCATTTCCTTGCTATCTACTCTCGCCTGCAATCCTTCCATGCCTCTGATACCTCCTACAAAATCAACGCGCTTATCTACCCGGGGGTCTTTAATGTCGAGCAAATTATCCAATACATTATTCTGCAAAATAGACACATCGAGGATGCCAATCGGATCATCGGTCCATGTGCCGGGTTTTGCTGTGAGCTTGTACCAGCAGTCATTCAGATACATACCGAAATCATGCAGCTTCGCAGGTTTCACCGGTTCACTGCCAACTTTAGTGATCTCAAAGCTATTCTCCAGCTTGTGCATGAACTCATCTGGTGACATGCCATTCAGGTCTTTTGCAACGCGGTTGTAATCCATGATCTGCAACTGACTGGCAGGAAAAATGCAGGTAACAAAATAGTTGAAAGACTCATCGCCATCAATAGAATATCCGTTGTCTCGCATTTCTTTACAGACCCTTGCCGCTGAAGCAGCCCGGTGGTGACCATCGGCTATATAAGTGCAAGGTACATCCTGTGCAAAATGCCAGGTGATAGATGCCACTTTAGGATAGCTGTCAACGACCCAGAATATATGCCGGATGCCGTCTGGTGCAGTAAAATCGTACGTTGGCGCATGTTCCTTCTTCCATTCGTCGATGATGGTCTGCACGCTTTCGCAATCGTTGTAGGCAAGAAAAACAACGCCGGTTTGCGCACCTACTGTTGCAATATGACTTACACGATCCTGTTCTTTCTCAGGACGGGTGAATTCATGTTTTTTAACAATACCGTTGTTATAATCATCGATAGAGGAGCCGCATACCAGACCGGTCTGTGACCTGCCGTTCATCACCAGCTCGTAGATATAATAACTTGGTTCGGTATCCTGAGACAGCACCTTGTCTTTGATCATATTGTCCAGGTTCTCCTTGGCCATGTCATAGACCTGCTGACTATGCACGTCTACACTTTCCTGCAGATCGATCTCAGAGCGGGTAACATGGTAAAAATTATTTGTATCCTTTCTGAATTCACGCGCCTCGGCTACGCTTACCACATCATACGGAAGTGTAGCCACGTCGGCTGCGAGTTCTTTAGTTGGCCTTACGCCTTTAAACGGTGTGATCTTTGCCATAAAATTCCTTATTCTTTAAACTACTATTTAGTGTGTTCTTTTTACTTGTTCGTTCCAAATAATTAACCCCTCTCCTCTAGTTCCTTTATCACTTCCACCAACTGCTCAACTTCTTTTATCGTTACCGCATTGTATAGAGAAACTCTGAATCCGCCAACAGACCTGTGGCCTTTGATGCCCGTGATGCCATTCTTTGCGCACAACGAAAGTAAATCATTTTCTGCCTCAGGCGAAATGGCGGTGAAGCATACATTCATGGGGCTTCGGTGCGCCGGCTCAGTTACATATGCTTTGAACAAGCGGCTTTTATTGATTGCATCATACAGCATTGCAGCTTTTGAAATATTATTCCGTTCTATGGTATCAATTCCCTGTGACTTTGTCCATCTCAGCATCAGTAAAGAAACATATATCCCGAAGACATTTGAGGTATTTAAGATCGAGTTCTCTTTGACCTGAGCTCTGTAGTCGAGCATCGGGGGTAAAGTGTTTTTGATGCTAGCCAGCATATCTTTTCTGATCACTACCATTGTGTTGCCTGCTGCACCGATATTCTTTTGCGCAACCGCATAAAACAACGAATACTTTGAGTAGTCATGCCTGCGGGAAAAGATATCGCTGCTCATATCGGCTATGAGCGGAACACTGGTACCGGATACGCTCTGCCACTGTGTGCCGTAAATGGTATTGTTAGTAGTAAAATGTACGTATGACAATGATGGGTCTATAGTCGTAGGCCATTGGGGGAGCCTGTTATAGCCAATGTCTTTTGAAGAAGCGAGTATCGATACTGTGCCATAAAATGCAGCATATTTTGCAGCATCTGCAGCCCATTTGCCGCTGTCAATATAGCCTGCTGATGCTCCGGGAGACAAGAAATTCATAGGCACCATACTGAACTGCATTCTGCCGCCACCCTGTAGCCAGATTACTTCGTAATCGTTATCAAGGCCACATAGTTCCCTTACCAGTGCTTTGCATTCTTCAATGATCTCTTTAAACTCCCGGCTTCTGTGTGGCAATTCGAGGATAGACAAACCGGTGCCTGCATACTCTATTACTGCCTGAGCCGCCTGTTGCAGCACCTGTTCGGGCAATGCGGCGGGGCCGGCGTTAAAGTTGATCTGTCTCTTCATCTTTTTCCTGATCTTCAACAGTAGTTACCCCTCCGCTCACAGCAAATTTCATTGCTTCTCCGGAGGTCATATCTTTTATTGGTTTTACATTGGCACCATCTGTTACAATTACCCATCCGGAAATTGCATAGGCATGTGGCATATATACTGCCACCATTCCGTCTAAGCCGTGGGAGGTCATATCCCGTTGGGTCATAAAACCGATACGCCAGATCTCTGGCTGAACATTTACCCGTACCCAAACCGGCTTGTTGAACCTTTTTTTGTCTCCAACGAACGATTTAATCACATCTCTGATGGATGAATAGATAAACTTAACGCCGGGGGTATGCTCAATAATGTATTCGAAAGCATCGAACAACCACTTGCCAATGAAAAACCTTGTGCCGAAATAACCAACTACAGTTACAACCAGAATGATGATGAGAAAGCCAAGTCCGCGTGGCACAAAAGGAATGAGGCTATCTACCTTATCAAAAACAGAATACAATACAAATGCGGTAATAGCGATAGGGCTTATTAATAAAAGGCCCTGAAGAAAAGACCTTAATAATACGGCGGCAAGACGTCTCATGCGGCAAAGGTACACAATGGGTAGCAAAGCACTTACCTACCAGCGACTGTGCGGCTACATAAACGCTTGTTAATTTCTGTTTAAAATCAAGGACATAGACTTGAAAGACCGAACACAGAAAAGGCTAAACACATTTAATATAATTGCATTTTTAAGGCAAATGTCGATGAAACCGAAGCAAGTAAAAGAGAGTTGCAATGGAGCATCGGTTAATATATGATTTTCGTCATTACTCCAATGATACATTATTGCGTATTTTGCTGCACTAAAATTGAAATTATGTCCCGTAAGGTTACTATACAGGGAGCCGGATTGGTAGGTTCCCTTCTTTCTATAATATTCAGCAAACGTGGTTATGAAGTAAATCTGTTCGAAAGACGCCCTGATATGCGCAGCGCTTCAATTTCGGCGGGTAAATCCATCAACCTGGCCACCAGCCACCGTGGCTGGAAAGCGCTGGAACTGGCAGGACTAAAAGAAGAAATAGAAGCCCTGGCAATACCCATGTATGGCAGGCACCTGCACCAACCGGACGGGAATACAGTCTTTCAGCCATACAGCAAGAACAACGAAGCGATATACTCAGTGAGCCGCGGAGAGCTGAATAAGAAATTGATGACCCTGGCTGAAAAGCATGGTGTAAAGATCCATTTTGAACACCGCTGTACCCATGTAGATGTACCAACAAACACTTTGTATTTTGAATTGCCCGACAAATCGCAAAAAGTAGTTACAGCCGATCTGCTGTTTGGTGCCGACGGAGCATTTTCTGCCCTACGCGATGGCTATACACGGATGACAAGGGTAAACTGCGATCAGAATTATCTTGAATACGGTTATAAGGAGTTATGCATCTTACCAGGTAAAAATGGAGAGTGGCTGATGGAGAAAAATGCGCTTCATATCTGGCCAAGGGGAAATTATATGCTCATTGCCCTACCCAATACGGATGGCACCTTTACCTGTACTCTATTTATGCCTTTTGAAGGTGAAGTGTCTTTTGAAAAACTAAAGACCAAAGAAGACGTAACGACATTCTTCGATGCGCAGTTTGCAGATGCCAAAGCACTGATGCCGGGTTTGCTGGATGATTTCTTCGGCAACCCAACAGCGGCACTGGTTACCACCCATATCAATATGTGGCACTATAAAAACATGAGTGCGCTGATTGGGGATGCCGCTCATGCGATCGTGCCATTTTACGGACAGGGTATGAATGCCGGTTTTGAGGATTGCACAGTACTGAGCGGACTAATGGATCAATATGGTGAGGACTGGACAACGATACTGAGTGAATACGATGTAAAAAGAAAGCCCAACGGAGATGCAGTGGCTAATCTGGCATTGCTGAATTTCGTTGAGATGCGTGATAAGGTATCGGATCCGGCATTTTTAGAACGTAAGAAGATCGAAAAGGAGTTGGGTAAACTGTATCCTACACAGTTTATTTCGGTATACGAAATGGTTTCATTCAGCCATATCCCTTACAGTACTGCGATACAATGTATAAAGGCGCAGGATCAGTTGTTGGAGCAGATCATGAAAGAAGGAGATTTCTTTGTCAACATGGAAAAAGTTACCTTTGTTGAAATGCTGGGCAAATGGGTTGCCGGGTATCACACTGCTGTGCAACAACTGGATTTTGGTCATGAAGCCTGAGAAAAGATGGGTTAAGAAAAAAGCTAATGAGGAAAAAGTAAAACATCTTTGCGAGGCGCTGAATATACACCCCGCCATCTGTGAAATTTTAGTACAAAGGGGGATTGAAACTTACGAACAGGCAAGGCTATTTTTCAGGCCTGAGTTATCACATCTGCACGACCCCTTCCTGATGAAGGGTATGAAGAAAGCGGTAGACCGTATATGCGAGGCCATAGAATGGCATGAGCGTATTATGGTTTATGGCGACTACGATGTAGATGGCACAACTTCTGTGGCGCTTTTTTATTCTTTTCTCAAATCGAACTACAACGGAGAACTTTCCTATTATATACCACACCGGTACAGGGAAGGGTATGGGATTTCGCGGGCGGGTATAGATTTTGCCCATGCCAACGGATATACACTGATGGTGACGCTGGACTGCGGCATCAAATCTGTGGAGATGATCACCTATGCCAAATCGCTGGGTATTGATGTAATTGTATGCGATCACCACTTACCGGATGCCGACCTGCCACCAGCATACGCCATTCTTAACCCCAAGCAGGCTGACTGCAAATACCCATACAAAGAGCTGAGTGGATGCGGCATCGGTTTTAAACTGGCATCAGGGCTGGCTATGCATTGGAAGCAGCCAATGGAAAATGTATACAAGTATCTGGATCTTGTAGCAACCAGCATTGCCGCTGATATTGTGCCGCTTGATGGGGAAAACAGGATACTAGCGTACTATGGCGTAAAACGCATCAATGAATCACCGTGTCTGGCCATTTCTACTTTAAAAGAATTAGGTGGCGTTACAAGACCATTGTCAGTGACTGATCTGGTATTTGTAATAGGGCCACGAATTAACGCCGCCGGCAGAATGGACGATGCAAAGAAGGCCGTAGAGTTTTTTATAGAAACAGACCCCGAGAAAATACAAAGTCTTGCCGCGGCCCTGCACTCTGATAACGACGACCGCAAAGAAGTAGATAAATCGACTACCGAAGAAGCGATGGCCATTATGCAGGAAGACGAGCGGATGTGGCATCGTAAATCCACCGTTCTTTTCAGGCCGCACTGGCATAAGGGTGTAGTTGGTATTGTTGCTTCCAGATTAATTGACCACTATTACAGGCCTACCATACTGCTTACATCGGCAAATGGCAAAGCAACAGGATCGGCACGTTCGGTATCGGGATTTAATATTTACGAGGCAATACATGCGTGTCGCGATCTGCTGGATAACTACGGCGGACATTTTTTTGCGGCAGGTATGACCATGGCGGAATCCAGGGTGGAGGAGTTCATCCTCAGGTTTGAAGATGTAGTTGCGGCCAGTATAACCCCCGAACAGGAAATACCAGAGATTGAAATAGACTCAGAAACACCATTAGCGCTGGTAAAACCTGCAACCTTCAACCTCATTAAGCAATTTGAACCTTTTGGGCCGGCGAATATGAAGCCGGTATTTATGAGTACGCAGGTATTTGACTATCAGGGTAAATCAAACATTGTAAAGGAGCAGCATCTGAGAATTGTAGCCCACCAGAAAAACGGATCGGTAATTGAAGGCATAGGCTTTGGTCTGGCAGACAAGTATGAACTGGTAAGAAGCGGAGCCTTTGATATGGTATACAACATGGAAGAAAACGAATTCAATGGTACTACCCGCCTGCAGGTGAAAGTGATTGATATCCGGAAGTCGGCGTAAATGAACTAAAGGTTAATTTTACATTACGCCAATTGTTCTCATTATTATTCTACACTTTTGCAGAGTCTTTAAAAACCAACTGATATGAAGAACGTGTTCATTTGGGCTTGTTTATTATTCAGCATTTCTGCGTCTGCACAAAAAATAAGCGCGGCAAAAGTACCCAATGTAGTAACTACGGCATTCACGAAGCTGTTTCCTGGTATCAATGATGCTAAATGGGAATTGGAAAAAGGGACCTATGAAGCCAATTTCTCGAAAGCAGGCTTAAAAAGCGCAGCAACATTCAACAAAGCCGGTAACCTGATAGAAACAGAACATGATATTACTATTGACAAGCTGCCCGCTGAGGCACGATCTTATGTAGATAGGAACCTAAAAGGTAAAAAGATCAAATCTGCCTCAATAATAGAACTGGCTAGTGGTGTAACTAATTACGAAGCAAACGTTGGTAATACCGATTACCTATTTGACGGTACAGGTAAGTTTTTGAGAACAAAAAAAGACTAAACGACATTCAACATTATGAGTACTAAATTTTTACTGGCGTGCCTGATTGCAAGTGTGGCATCAACTGGGGCAATGGCGCAAGATTATCGCGTTGAGCAAACCTTTAACCTACAGGGCACTGGCGGCTGGGACTACATTGCATTGAACCCTCTTAACGCCAACTTATATGTGGCACACTCAAACCGTGTGAACATCATCAACCGCAACACCGGGGATTCGACAGGAGTGATCACCCACACCGAAGGGGTGCACGGCATAGCATTTGCGCCTAAGTACGGGAAAGGATTTACCAGCAACGGCAAGATCAACAGCCTTTTTGTTTTTGACATGAAGACCAATAACGTGTTGGGAGGCATAGCAACCGGGCAAAATCCGGATGCCATAATGTATGACCCTTTTTCAGACAGATTATACGTGTGCAATGGCCGCAGCAGGGACTTAACGGTTATTAACCCCGCAAACAATGAAGTAGTAAAAACAATTCCTCTGGGCGGCAAACCGGAGACGGCAGTGAGCGATGAAGCCGGAAATATTTACATCAATATTGAGGACAAACATGAAATAGCTGTGTTGAGTACCAAAACTCTGGAGGTAACGAAAAGATGGAAGACTGGCAGTGGTCAGGAGCCTTCCGGCCTGGCTATTGATATCAAAACCAAGAGATTGTTTGCCGGCTGCGGCAACAAACTACTGGTGGTACTGAATGCAGAGAATGGTAAAGTGGTAAAGGAAATGCCTATTGGAGACGGGTGCGATGGTGTGGCTTTTGACAACGGTTCGAAAACTATTTTCAGTTCTAACGGTGAGGGTACTCTGACTGTCATAAAAGAAAAGTCGGCAAACGAATTTGCAGTGCTTCAAAACGCCGTTACACAAAAAGGAGCCCGAACTCTGGTTGTAGATGAAAAGACGCACAAAGTGTATTTGCCAACCGCAGAGTATTCGACCACAAAGGCACCAGGTCAGAAAAGGCCGGACGTTATTCCTGGCACTTTCAGGATACATGTAATGAGCAATGGAAAATAGTTTTGCTATATCGACCAACATCAAACCCGTGCCTCAATGAGAAAATAAAACAACGATGAAATTATTTTCAGGTATTACTTTTTTACTGGCTTTTGTTTCGTCAATATGCAGTGCGCAGTATTCATACAAAGCAATAGTAAAAGAAGAAGAATCAGGCAAAAAACTCTCTGGTGTTATCGTTGCAGATAAAAACGGACATGGTGCCGCAACCAACGACAGCGGAGCTGTTGTAGTAAACGGTCTTAGTGAAGGCACAGATACATTTACTGTTTCCTTCCTCGGGTATAAAACAAAAACAGTCATTGCGCATCTTCCTGATCCGGCAGAGCATGTTATTCTGTTGGATGCAGATGAATCGGAAATGGAAGACGTAATTGTGGTTGCGTCTATCAGAACTAATGACAGGATCGAAAATTCGCCGGTAAAAGTAGAGGTGCTGGGTAGTGAGGAAATGAATGAGGAGAATGCAATTAAGCCCGGCAACATAGCCAGCATTTTAGGGGATGTGAGCGGCGTGCAGATGCAACAGTCTGATGCCATATCCGGAAATACCAATGTGCGCATACAGGGTCTTAATGGCAAGTATACACAGATATTGCGGGATGGGATGCCACTCTATGAAGGGTTCTCAGGTGGGTTTGGTGTGCTGCAGGTGCCACCTATGGACCTGCGCCAGATAGAGCTTATTAAAGGATCTTCCTCGACATTGTATGGCGGTGGAGCCATAGCCGGACTTGTGAATCTTATATCTAAGCGACCAACCGAAACTATGGAAGGGATATTGACGCTCAATGCCACTACGCTGCAGGAACAGAATGTAAATACTTACTTTGCAAAAAGAAACGAGGATTTTGGTTTTACCTTTTTTGCAGGTTACAATCACCAGAATGCCGTGGATGTGAACGGAGACGGACTATCTGATGTGCCGCAATTAAACAGCTTCATGGTCCATCCACGCCTGTTCTGGTACCCCGATGCGAAAACAACTTTGATTGTTGGTTATAGCGGTGCATTTGAAAAAAGGATGGGGGGTGATGTGCAGGTAATCAATCATTTCCCGGACAGTATTCACAAGTTTTATGAGAAGGATGTTACTGACAGAAATACGGGAGAGCTCATTTTTGAACGAACATTGGGTGAAGCAGTAAAACTGACAGCAAAGGGCAGTGCCAGCAGTTTCAATAGAACAATAGAAACCAATACAGATTTGGTAAAAGGCAACCAGTTGAATTATTATGGTGAGGTATCGGTGTTGATACCCCACAAAAAAAACAGTCTGGTTGCGGGAATAAACCTGACCGGGGACAATTTTAAGAAACTCCCCGGATCTGACAGTATTGCGCTCAATAATTTCAGTAACAACACCATAGGTGCATTTGCACAGTATTCATGGCACTTGCTGGAAAGCAGCACAATTGAAGCAGGTATAAGAGGAGACCATACAAACAAATGGGGTGATGCTATACTGCCACGAATTGCTTTGTTTCACCGCTTCAATAGTACATGGGCGGTAAGGGCTGGTGCCGGGTTTGGCTATAAAACACCGAATGCACTTGAACCTCAAACCGTCGACTACCCAATTCAGGATATTCAGGAATTGCCAGCCAACATAAAATCTGAAAAGTCTGTCGGTTATAATCTGGAAGGCAATTTCAAGAAACAGCTAGATGAGGGTGCAAAAATATTCGTCAACCAGGCATTTTTCTATACTGAGATCACGGACCCTATCGTCAGCAACCGTTTGCCAAGCAGACAAGTTCTGTTTGGTAACGCAAGTGGCACAGTAACTACGATGGGTTTTGATACCTATATAAAAATGACGGTGAAAAAGACAGAGATATACTTTGGGTATACTTATACCGATGCCGAAAGAAAGTACTTGCCTGAGAACCAATTCATGCCTCTAACACCGCAAAACAGATTTGCGTTTACAGCAGTACGGGAATTTGCTGAGAAATGGAGAATTGGTCTGGAGGGGTCATGGGTAGGCCAGCAGACAAGGGATGGAGATAATAACACACCATCGTGGTTCTTTTCTGCGGTAATGGTAGAGCGGAAATTTGGCAAGATGATAACGGCAGTTTTGAATGTCGAAAACCTATTTGATTATCGCCAGACACGTCAGGAACAAATCTATACTGGCACCATCTCAAACCCAGAGTTCAAACCACTGTGGGCACCCATTGATGGGCGAGTGATCAATTTATCATTCAGGATCACACCTTTCAAAAAATAGTTATTAAGCGTTCCGAAATCAAAACACAGCCTGCATCATTACATCGGTAAAAGTTTCCCAGGTGTACTTTTTCTTTTCATTCAGGATATCCTGATGGAGATTTGGTAGGGAGTCCGGCAGGTAAAATTTAAGTATAGCATCGGCGATGGATGTAGGGTTTGGCTCTGCAACGAATCCTACTTTGCCGTCTGGCACTACCTCAGCAAGGCCACCCACATTGGTCACTACCATTGGCTTTTCGAAATGGAAAGCGATTTGTGTAATACCACTCTGAGTGGCATGTTTGTATGGTTGCACCACCAGGTCAGCGGCACAGAAATAATACCTCACTTCGCTGTTGGGGATAAAGTCGGTCTTCAGGTGCACAACCTTCTCAAGGCCATGCTTTTGAATGATACTGTTGTTATTCGCCTCAACAGATTTATCATAGTATTCACCTGCAACAATCAGTTCAATGCCAGCAGCCCTAATACGGTCGTCGGCCATCGCCTCCAGCAGCAGATCTAGTCCCTTGTACTCTCTGATGAAGCCAAAGAACAGCATGTACTTTTTGTCCGGATCCATGCCGAGCTTATTGCAGGCATCCTGCTTGCTGACCGCCTCGCTGTAACTGTCGTAAATAGGATGGGGAGTAAAAAACGATGGCTTGGTGGTAAAGGTTTCTACATCTTTCAGCACATCCATACTCATGGTTACAAACGCATCGACAGGCTTAATAAAATAGTTGGTGAATTGCTTGTCGCCTGGCCGGTTCTCGTGAGGAATGATATTATCTACGATACAAACAACTTTTGTGTGTTTATTCTTCTTCGCTTTTCTGAGTATGGTACCAAATGCCGGCCCCATAAACGGCAACCAGTATTTTACTATGATCAGATCAAAACGGGCCTTGTTCATTTCTGCTCCCGTTTGCAACCAGTTAATCGGATTGACTGAGTTTACAACAGTCTTAATATTTAGATTAGCCGGGGCTGGCTCTTCAGTGAACTGAGTCTTACCCGGAAAAAGAAACGACGGATATTGTAAGCTAAATGAATAAATGTTAACCTCGTGACCCTGCTGCTGCAGCTGGTATGCCAGACGCTCATTGAATGCCGCAAGTCCTCCCCGAAGCGGATGTGCCGAACCCAAGATAGCAATCTTCATTTGAAGAGTGTTTTAAAGTCATTTTGAGCATTCTCATAGTCTGCTGGTACACCAATATCAATGAAGTAACCGTCGCTTTCGAAGCCATAAAATTTCTTGTCACTTACGTGGCGCTCCAGGTAATCTTTTTCGAAAGAGAATTTATACGGCAGGTTTCTTTTCAGAAAAGACTCACGGTTAATGATATAAACACCACCATTGATCATGCCTTCATCGCACAATCTTTTTTCTTCAAAGGAGGTAATTATTCCTTGTCCGTTAGTATTTACAATACCGTAGCGGTCGAACTGTTTCATTTTCTTCAGACCCAGCGTGGTCTCTGATCCGTTGTCCCTGTGGAACTTCATCAGTTGTGACAGGTTAGCTATAAACATAGTATCCCCGTTCACAACCGTTACATCGTCTGTTGCAGCTTCTTCTACCGCTGCAAGTATGCCACCTCCGGTACCAAGTGGTTCCTCCTCAATCACACAGTCAATTTCAAATCTGTATTCCTGCTCTTCCAGCCAATCGGTAACTACCCTATTCTTATAACCCAATGAAAGGATAACCCTTGTACATTTCTGCTCATCGAGATACTCCAGCAGGTAAGCCAGAAACGGCTTGCCGTTTACCGGCGCCATACACTTTGGGAAAGCACCTATTACGCCCTGAAGCCTGGTTCCTAATCCACCTGCTAATACTATTGCCTCCATTATATTTGGTTGTAAATTTTTTTGTTACACGGTAATCGGGTAAACTATTAAATATGCCAACTCACCAGCCCGTGCTGTGTAAACTGGAACGGACTAAAACTGCCACCGAATGATTCAAGTGCTTTCTTAACTGTATACCTTGTGTTGGCCGGGCAATAAAACATCATAAAGCCTCCGCCACCGGCACCTGATATTTTGCCACCAGTTGCACCTGCCTTTTTCGCAGCTTCGTATATCTCGTCCATGGCATTGTTTGTGATGCCTTTGGCCATTTGTTTTTTGTGCGTGAATCCGAAATCGAGTATAGCTCCAATCTCATGGATATTGCCTTTCAGCACAGCCTCTTTCATCATCAGCGCCTGTTCCTTCAGATTGTGCATGGCTTCGATCGACTCCTTGTTTTTATCTTTTACGTTCTGGCTTTGTGCCTCGATAATTGTTGACGAAAGCCTGCTGGTTGCAGTAAAGTAGAGCAGCAGGTTGTTTTCCAGTTCGTACAGATATTCCTGTTTTATGCGCAACGGGTTTACAATAACCTTGTCGTCTTTGTAAAACTCCATAAAATTAACTCCACCGAAAGTTGCTGCATACTGATCCTGCTTGCCACCGGCCATAGCCAGTTCTACACGCTCAATATTGTAAGCGGTATGTGCGATATCGTACTCGCCAAGGGGCAGGTTCATCCATTCTGTAAACACACCTATTATGGCCACCATCAAAGTAGACGAACTGCCCAAACCGGATCCGGCAGGTGCATCTACCAGGGTAGACAACTTAAAGCCAGATGGAACAGGTCCGTAGTTAGTTACAATATGGTTGTATGCACCCTTCGCAAGGTCTAGTGTGCCATCAATGGGCAAAGATGCCGCCAAATCAAAACTCACGGTCTCGCCACGATCTACTGCCTCAATAATGATTTTGGGCTCATTCAGTGGCTCAATAGTAGCATAGGCATACAGCGAAATGGTAGCATTTAGTATTGCTCCGCCATACAGGTCGCAATACGGACTGACATCTGTGCCTCCTCCGGCGAGGCCAATACGTAACGGCGCTTTACTTCTGTAGATCATAATCAGTTGCTAAATTAACAAAATAAAACTTCAATGAGATACGGGAGTTCGT
>CAIKOJ010000056.1 GCA_903829015.1 uncultured Bacteroidota bacterium | reverse complement strand
TAATGATGTTTGCTGTTACAGAAGCTGTAGCAGAAGCCTGTGCGAATGTGCTGTTAGCGAAACCTAATACAGCGGCAGTGATTGCGAGTGATTTTACGATGTTTTTCATTTTGTTTAGTTTTTGTTTGTTTGAGTTAATTGTTTAGTTTGACAGGACTAATACCAACGGCGTGCCAGAAATTCAATCTATTGATAATCAATTAGTTGCATTTTGGCACGATACCCAATTCGTCCATTTAGTGGACATATCTTCTACAATACGGAAAATCCGAGTCCTTAAAAAGGCAAATTGATCAGATTTCCGAAAGTGGAAATGTTATTTTGAACATCTAACCTCATTATATAGCAGTACTCACCCGTATCTTTACAGTAATGAAACGTGTCTTGTATTTTCTGCTGTTATTCACTTCCTCACAATTATGGGGACAGGAGCGCCTGTTTTGGTTTATAGAAAATAGCAAAATGGGCTTTAAAGATGTTCATGGGACGCTGGTTATCCGGCCCAAATTTGCGTTTCTGGATGATTTTAGCGAGAGTCTTTCTGCGGCAGGCATTGGTGTAAATGTCGTTAATGCTTTATACGGCTATATTAATACAAAGGGAGAATGGGTCATAAAACCAGGTTATACCGCAGCCGGGGCATTTAGTGAAGGGTTGGCGCGGGTAAACCAGGGAGGCAAATGGGGCTATATCGATAAAGCCGGGACATGGGTCATTGCACCACAATTTTATCTGTGCTACGAGTTCGTTAATGGTCGGGCACAGGCATGTAAAGACAACAAATGGGGAATTATAGATAAAACAGGGAAATGGGTAGTACCCAATAAATATTATAATGTTACCAACATTAATGAAGGCATACTGGCGGTTTGCCCAGACATGAGTGCCAAATGGTATGTAATTGATACAACAGGGAAAACAATTTCTAAAGAATCATATTCCAGGATCAAGGATTTTAAAGGAGGGATGGCGCCAGCCAGGAATGATGACGATATGTATGGGTTCATAGCGCCAAATGGCGAGTACCTGATCAAACCTATATATACAGGTGCTGAACCTTTTTCGGAAGGACTGGCTCCAGTGGAAGTGGATAATAGAAACTGGGGGTTTATAGATAAAACAGGACAAATGGTCATTCCCGCAACATTCACCAGTTCCGGTAGATTTTTGAATGGGTATGCAATGGTAGAGCTAGGCAGTGAATATGTTTACATTGATAAGAAAGGGGAAATTGTACTGAGGTTCAATAAATGATCTATTTATTACAACCAAAACCCACACCTAACCAAAAACAGTTTGTAGATACAGCCCTTTAGGTTTGCAGTAACAAAATAATAACGTTATTTTGTTTTAATAATATGGTTACCACTACCTAACCATACCGGCCTACAATTTTGTAAAGTACTTTTTTCATTAACAATGACCGAACAGCAAAATATATTTCTTGCCAAGAGCGACGTAAAGGCTCATGATCTGGAGCACAAGCGCAAGGTATCTTTCAACATACAGAAATACAATGACAGTGTAGTGAAAGGCAAACAGCAGTTTGCCAATCTGGAGCTTGCAAGAATGAAGGCGAAGAATGTAAAGTGGAAAACAATTGAGAACCTGGATAAATACCTGGAACAATTTGAAAAAAATTTCACAGCTAACGGAGGCAAATTAATTTGGGCTGAAACAGCCGAAGAAGCTCTGGATGCTGTGTTACAGATCTGTAAAGAAAAAAACACAAAGCAGGTAGTGAAGGCAAAGTCGATGGTGACTGAAGAAATACACCTGAATGACTTTTTAGAAAAGAACGGTATTGAATCTGTAGAGACTGATCTGGGCGAGTATATACAACAACTGGACGGCGAACCACCCTACCATATTGTGACCCCTGCCATGCATAAAAGCAAGGAAGACGTAGCAAAGGTTTTTCATGATAAGTTAGGTACAGAACCCAATCTAAGCCCTCCGGAAATAACCAAGATAGCACGGAAAAACCTAAGGGAAAAATACATTACTGCCGAAGTCGGCATCACCGGTGGTAATTTTTTACTGGCTGATGTTGGTGGTGTATGCGTGACCGAAAATGAAGGCAACGCCAGATTAACTACTACTTTCCCACCTACACAGATTTCAATTGTCGGAATTGAGAAATTATTGCCATCCATAAACGATCTGCAACTTTTCTGGCCGCTTCTTGCAACCTATGGAACAGGTCAGAATGTAACGGTATATAATACTATTTTCTCCGGTCCGAGAAAACAAGGCGAAACAGATGGACCCGAAGAAATGTACGTGATCTTGCTCGACAACGGCAGAACCAACCTGCTGCGGAAAGAAGTAAGAGAGAGTATGTACTGTATACGCTGCGGCTCATGCCTGAATGCTTGCCCGGTATATAAAAATATTGGCGGGCATGCCTATGGTACCACTTATAGCGGACCCATAGGATCGGTGATCACTCCGCATCTTAAGGGCATGGAAGAGTATAAGCATCTAAGTTATGCATCCAGCCTGTGCGGCAACTGCACTGAGGTGTGTCCGCTTAAGATCAACATACATGAAATGCTGCTCGAGAACCGCACCATTGCTGCGGAATCCAGGCTGAACAGCAACATGGAGAACATTTCGTGGTCGTTTTGGCAGCAGGCAATGCTGAGCCGCAGACTTATGAATATAGCCGGACCGGGCATTAAGAATAAATTAGTGAACAAATTGTTCAAAGGCAGCTGGGCGCAACATAGGGGAGAAATTAAATTCGCAGAACGGTCTTTCAATAAAATATGGAAAGATCGCCAGAAGCAATAATCTGAAAATGGATACGATAGTTGTCTATAGCGCCCAAACAAGTAACCGTCTGAAATATGTCTTAGACTGGCTTATAAGAGAGCGATTACAACTTGATTATACCCTAACCCATAATATCGATGCGTTAAACGACCTGCCTTTCTTTATTTCGTACGGAAAGACATTTTCAAACAGTTTGTCCCTGCCGGATACAGGCTTATTATGGAAAACAGGAAAAGAAACTGTAGATACAGCGGTAGGTAAATGGAACGAATTGCCTGTGCTGTTTGCTGCACAAAGCAAAGATTATACGCTGCCATTTGACATGTTATCAGGTATTTTCTTTCTGCTATCCAGATACGAAGAATACTATAGTTTCAAGCCAGACAAACATGGTCGGTTCCCTGCCACACAAAGTGTGCTGTACAAAAACGGCTGGCTGATGCGACCAGTTGTAGATGAATGGGTGGAAACGTTCAAAAAGGTGCTGCAGGAAAGATACGGGCATCCCATTGCCGCAACTCCATTTCTATTCAGGCCAACATACGATATTGATATGGCCTACTCGCACCTGCACAAAGGAGCCGGCAGGATAGTTGGTGCATACATGCGGGCGTTGTTGAAAGGCGATGTGAAGCAGATAAGCGAACGTACACAGGTGCTCAAAAACAAACAGAAAGACCCGTTCGACTCATTCAGGTGGCTAAGGCAGTTGCACAGAGAGTATGACTACAAACCTTTGTATTTTGTTTTGTCAGCACTGCGCACAACACCGTTCGATAAGAATATACATCCCGAACACCCTGCAATGATGCGCGTGATCAAGAATTTAGTAAAGGATGGCACCATTGGGATTCATCCATCTTACTTTGCCGATAACGAAGAGAAAGTTTCAAAAGAAATAAAAATACTCGAACGTGTGTCGGGCAAAAAAATGGGGATATCCAGACAGCACTATATAAAGATGCATATCCCAAACACATGCAGACTGCTGATCAGCAACCATATCCATGAAGATTACAGTATGGGCTACGGATCGCACCTTGGTTTCAGAGCTGGCACCGGCAGTTCCCTTTTTTGGTACGACCTTGAGCAGGAAACAATCACGGCATTACGTATCCATCCATTTTGCTTTATGGATACTACTGCACACTATGAAAGCAGGTTGTCGCCAACCGAGGCTTTTGAAAAACTGAATGCAATGAGCAAGCTGCTGGAGAAAACCGGTAGTACACTAACAACAGTGTTCCATAATTTTTCGTTGGGAACCAGTTCGGAATGGCGGGGCTGGCGACAGGCATATGAACAATTCATGCAGGAAAAAACGCTGCAGCATACACCAGAATCAGTAATTTAACAGCAAACACAAATAACGAGAATGAAACTTAAGGTGATAGTAACGGGAGCAACAGGTATGGTGGGTGAAGGTGTTTTAAGTGAGTGTCTGCAACATCCGATGGTTGATAAGGTGCTGGTGATAGGCAGAAAAAGCAGCGGCGTAAGCCACCCGAAACTTAAGGAAATACTGCATGGCAACTTTCACGACCTTAGTACGATCAAGGATCAACTAACCGTCTATAACGCTTGCTTTTTCTGCCTGGGTGTTTCGTCAATTGGCATGAAAGAGCCACAATACAACCACCTGACTTACGAACTGACAATACATGTCGCGGAGACGCTTTCTGCGCAAAATAATGATATGGTATTCTGTTACGTTTCAGGGGCAGGTACTGACAGCAGTGAGCAAGGCAAAAGTATGTGGGCTAGGGTGAAGGGCAGAACTGAGAACAAACTTATGCAACTGCCATTTAAGCGGGCCTATATGTTCAGACCAGGATTTATGAAGGCTGCAGACGGCGCAAAAAATACACTAAAAGGCTATAAACTATTTGCATGGATGTACCCAGCTTTGCGGGCGATGCTGCCAAAGTTTGCCTGCACATTGTCGGAGGTAGGTGTGGCAATGATCAACGCTTCAACCATAGGTTGTGACAAACAAGTACTTGAGGTATTGGATATTGTGGAACTGGCAAAGAAGCCGAATAGATAGAAGTGGCTTTCCAACTCATGATTTAAGAAGCAAGGGCGGGGTTGAGAATATATTTCAGCTCCCTACCTGTTGCCAACAACTTCATATTGTTGCTACTTCCTGATGTAAACTTTTGTACCTACGCCCACAAACTTGTAGAGCTCTTCAATGTCTTTGTTCTTTACGGCAACGCAGCCATCGGTCCAGCAGATACCATTTTCAATCAGGTCGTCGCCACCCTTCCATATGCCATGAATGCCTACATCACCACCGATCTTTGCTGTTTTAGGAATAGTACCTTTTTCTTTGAGTGCGTTAAATCGGGATACTGAGGTATCATTAGGATAGTTCAGCAACATGAACTTATCATATTTCGAGTTTGGGTTCTTGTTTCGAATGGTAAACCAGCCTTCCGGCGTTGCCCTGTCG
>CAIKOJ010000055.1 GCA_903829015.1 uncultured Bacteroidota bacterium | reverse complement strand
GAGATGCTGGGCAACTGGAGCTTCGGTGACTACTTTAAAGAAGAAGCAATAGCCTGGAGCTGGGAGCTACTTACAGAGGTATATAAAATACCTAAAGACAAGCTGTATGTAACTGTATTTGCCGGTGATGAAAAAGAAAATCTGCCTAAGGATGAGGAAGCATGGAATTTCTGGAAGCGGTATGTAAACGAAGACAGGATATTGCTAGGGAATAAGAAAGACAATTTTTGGGAGATGGGCGATACAGGCCCATGTGGTCCATGCTCGGAGATACATGTGGATTGCCGTACAGACGAAGAGAAGCAACAGGTGCCAGGTGCTAAGCTGGTTAATGCCGACCATCCGCAGGTGATAGAAATATGGAACAACGTGTTCATGCAGTTCAACCGCCAGAAGGATGGCAGTTTGGTCCCGTTGCCGGCAAAGCATGTAGATACCGGAATGGGTTTGGAACGATTGGTGAGGGTATTGCAGGAAAAGCAAAGCAACTATGATACCGATTTGTTTACCGGTACTATAACTGCCATAGAGCACATGACCAGCCGCAAGTATACAAATACTGACAGCAGGAAGGATGTGGCGTTCAGGGTGCTTTCGGATCATATACGTGCCATTGGTTTTACAATAGCCGACGGGCAATTGCCATCGAATACCGGTGCCGGTTATGTTATCAGGCGAATTTTAAGGCGTGCTGTAAGATATTATTACTCCTATCTGGATCATAAACAGCCACTACTTTACCGACTGATGCCGGTGCTGGCAAAGCAGTTTGAACATGTGTTCTCAGAACTGCATCAGCAGTTGGATTTGGTAAGCCGTGTAGTGAAAGAAGAAGAGGAAGCGTTCCTGCGGACACTGGACAAGGGGCTCAGGAAAATTGATGACATCATTACAGAAACTAAAAGACAGCAGACCGAAACGATAGACGGAAAGGCTGCATTTGAATTATATGACACTTACGGGTTCCCGATAGATCTTACACGACTGATAGGAGGTGAAAACGGACTGCATGTGAACGAAGCGGCGTTTGAGGCAGAAATGAAACAGCAGAAAACCCGCAGCCGCGCAGCCACAACGCTGGATACTGATGACTGGGTGGTGCTGAAAGACAGTAGCAAAACTACCTTTATTGGTTATGACACACTTGAGGCTGATGCCTCGATAGTGAAATACCGCAAGGTAACTGCGAAGGGTAAGGAATCGTACCAGTTGGTTCTGGATGCAACGCCTTTCTATGCGGAGAGCGGTGGACAGGTAGGGGATACTGGTGATCTTATATTCCCGAATGAGAGCATTAAAATAGTGGATACAAAAAAGGAAAACGACCTTATCATTCACTTTGCTGATGTGCTACCTGAAAATGTAAGCGCACCTTTACATGCAAAAGTGAATGCCGGCAGTCGTATTGCCACCACCATCCACCACAGTGCCACGCATTTGCTGCATGCCGCATTGCGCGATGTGCTGGGCAAGCATGTGGCACAGAAGGGTTCGTTGGTGAATACAGACAATCTGCGTTTTGACTTTTCGCATTTTTCGAAGGTTACCGACGAAGAAATAGCTCGAATTGAAGCCATAGTGAATGAAAAGATCAGGGAGAATATACCAGTTGTGATCAAGTCGATGATGAAGGATGAAGCTATAGCCTTAGGTGCTATGGCATTGTTTGGTGAAAAATATGGCAACGAAGTAAGGGTGGTGATCATGGATCCCGGCTACTCTATAGAATTGTGCGGAGGAACACACGTTGGCGCGACCGGCCAACTGGGTTTCTTTAAGATCACGAGCGAGTCGGCAGTAGCAGCGGGTGTGCGGCGCATGGAGGCTGTGAGCGGAAAGGCTGCGGAGCTGTTCATCAATGAGCAGCTGGCGTTGATTGCCGGAATACAGGCACAACTGAAAAATGCAAAAGACCCGATAAAAGCTATTGAAAAACTACAGGACGAAAAAAATCAGCTGGAAAAGCATGTAGAAAATATGGAAGCCCGCCAACTGGTAGGTATACGTAATGAACTACTCACCAAGGATGAGATAATTAATCAGGTATCGTTCGTTGGACAGATGGTGAATGTTGGGTCGGCAGATGCGTTGAAAAAATTGTGTGTGGATCTGAAAAGCCACCTAAACGATCATATGATCGTATTGTGTGCTAATATAGATGGTAAGCCATTTGTTGCAGTAGGGGTAGATGAAAAAGTAAACGCTGCCAAAGGTCTGGATGCAGGCAAGATCATAAAAGAACATGTGGCACCGCTCATTAAAGGCGGCGGCGGTGGTCAGAAGACCATTGCCACGGCAGGTGGTCAGGATGCCAGCGGGCTGCAGGCGGTTATTGAGAAAGTGAGGGGATTGTTGTAGTATTTATTCAGTTATTATGAGTAAATTTGATAAGCTTATATTAAAATTACTTTTCGGGGGAGCGGACAAAAATTTCAGATTTGATGACCTCGTGAAAGTTCTTTTAACGTTGGGTTTTCAAATGAGAACTATTGGAGGTAGCCACCATATATTTGCAAGGAAAGGGATACCAGAAATTGTCAATATTCAACCAATAGGAAATAAGGCAAAGCCATATCAGGTAAAACAAGTTCGAGAATTAATACTAAAATACAAGCTTTGGGGTAATGGGAAAGAATACGAATAAATATGAGATAATTATTTATTGGAGTGCAGACGATAAATCTTTTATTGCTGAAGTGCCGGAACTACCTGGCTGTATGGCAGATGGAGCAACACAAAACGACGCTTTAAATAATGCCCAGGTTATTATTGATGAATGGATTGAAACCGCTAAATCGTTAGGAAGGAAAATACCTAAGCCCAAAGGAAAACTAATGTATGCGTAAAAGAAGCCTATTAGATTTTTAAAGTAGTTTTATTACTTTTACTTTAGTTAAACATGATTCTCCGTAACCTGCTGTATTTTATTGCAATTTTACTCATTCTGGGCTGGGTGCTGGGGTATTTTGTGTGGCCGCACGAGGGGAACGTAATTCATATTCTTGCTGTGCTTGCTTTGATTTCTCTGGTGCTGGGCTTAACCCGGAAGAACAGTAGCGACTAATTCCCAACAGCGGCGTTATTTATCCACATTTCCCTCTTTTAACTATAGGGCATTTAATTTTGGCTTTATTTAAAATATCTTTGTTAAAAATCAACAATACCAATGCGTTTCATAGTAACATCAACAGCCTTGCTCAAAAATCTGCAGCAGATCAGTGGCGTGATCAGTGCAAATACCGTGCTTTCAGTACTGGAAGATTTTTTGTTTGAGCTGAGAGGCAATACACTTACACTTACAGCCACCGACCTGGAGACAATGATGCGTGTGCAAATGGAGGTGAACGATGCACAGGGCAATGGAAGGATCTGTATCCCATCAAAAATACTGACCGACTACCTGAAAAACCTGCCAGAGCAGCCAATTACTTTTAATGTAAATGAAAGTGATTTGTCTATAGAAATGTCGAGCGATGTGGGTAAATATCGCATTGGTGGCGAAAAGGCTGATGATTTTCCGAAGGAGCCGGCTCCAGGAGACACCACACAGTTTACCATGCCTTCAATCTTGCTTTTGGAGTGCATCAACAAAACTCTGTTTGCAGTAAGTGCAGATACGCTGCGCCCAGCTATGACTGGTGTGAATTTTGAACTCGACAAAGACAGTATTTCATTCGTTTCTACTGATGCACACCGGCTGGTGCAGATCCGCCGCACAGATGTAAGTTGTCCGGCAAAGGAAAATTTTGTTGTTCCTAAGAAACCATTGCAGCAACTACGCGCTACACTAGCCGCAGATGAAACACTGCTGCAGTTGGCATACAACGGCAGTCATTTGTTTGTAACAGGTGCACATTTAAGCCTCAGCTGCCGACTCATAGATGCACGCTTCCCTGATTATAAAGCTGTAATACCGGTAGACAACCCATACAGACTTACCCTAAACAGGGCAGATTTTGTAAGCGCACTACGCAGGGTAAGCATATTTGCCAATAAAACCACCAATCAGGTAGTGCTGGATATTAACGGCAATGCTTTGCAGATCAGCGCACAGGATATAGACTTCTCTTACGAAGGCAAGGAAATGCTGAGCTGTCAGTACAGCGGTGAGGATATGAAGATAGCCTTCAATGCCAAGCTGATGGTGGAAATGGTAAACAACCTTGATGGTGACGAAATACAGGTGGAACTGAGTACGCCAACAAGAGCGGGCATTTTCAGATCTATGGAGAAGCCGGAAAATGAAGATCTTCTGATGTTATTGATGCCGTTGATGGTGGGAGTTTAACCCCCTGTCCCCCTAAAGGGGAACCATCTATTAAGCTTCTTTTACTAATGCTCGATTATGAATAATAATTGGGCATTTTTATTTTTGCTTAAAAATTACAGGTTCGCTGGCGATGAAAAAAAATGTTCTTAGGTGCTGACAAGTTGTTGTTTGAAAATGCCAAAACGCTTAGAAGTAATCCTACGCACGCTGAAATAATATTATGTTCCTATCTGAAACAAAGACCTTTGGGCTATAAATTCAGGAGACAACACCCTATCAGTATTTATATAGCTGACTTTTATTGCCATTCTATAAAGCTGATAATTGAAGTAGATGGAAATGTTCATGAGGAAATTGACACAGCCATGAAAGATGTAGAAAGACAAAAAAGTTTAGAAGCAGAAGGGCTTTCCTTCATCAGATTTACCAATGAACAGGTGTAAAAGAACATGGAATTTGTGATCGGGGAAATCGAAACGTATCTTAAAAGTAGCCAACCCAAATAATAAGCCGTAGTCAGTTTATTATTTGGGATAGCGCTTGCATAGATCCCAAGTCCAAGGAGGTTCCTTCAGCACAAAATATATTCACCAGTGAAGCCCCTTTAGGCCTGCCTGCCGAAGCATTTGCGCAGGCAGGGGTTTGGGGTTAATACGTTATCACCTGTTCCTCAAGTTCCGGCATTTTTCTGAATTCGTATTGCTGGTTGCGGAGCTGGGGTTCAAAGCCGGCATCTCTTATTGATTGCTGTATACTCTTTGCTGTGAACCTATGAGGTGCACCTGCAGCGCTTACCACATTTTCCTCAATCATTATTGAACCGAAATCGTTGGCGCCGGCATGCAGGCATATCTGCGCAACCTCCTTGCCTACTGTAAGCCAAGATGCCTGGATGTTCTTTACGTTCGGTAACATGATACGGCTCATGGCTATCATACGTATGTACTCCTCGGCGGTAGTTAGATTTTTTGTGCCGCGTATTTTCTGCAGCAGGGTATCTACATCCTGGAATGTCCAGGGGATGAATGCAAGAAAGCCCTTCGCATCAGCAGGCTTTTGAGCCTGCACCTCGCGCAGTTTTACCAGGTGTTCAAACCGTTCGTAGAGTGTTTCCACGTGTCCGAACATCATCGTAGCACTGGTGGTCAGGCCCTGCATATGTGCCTCGTGCATCACATCCAGCCATTCCTGAGCTCCGCATTTGCCATTGGAAACCAGCCTCCTTACCCGGTCGTTCAATATCTCGGCGCCTGCTCCGGGCAGACTGTCCATGCCGGCTTCTATAAGTGCTTTAATTACCGCGCTGTGTGTACTTTTCTCCAGCTTGGTTATATGTGCTATCTCCGGTGGT
This sequence comes from uncultured Bacteroidota bacterium, assembly GCA_903829015.1. GTDB lineage: Bacteria > Bacteroidota > Bacteroidia > Chitinophagales > Chitinophagaceae > Nemorincola. Next base: position 27,439 of record CAIKOJ010000055.1, on the reverse strand, counting down.
CCGAGTGCGTGCAGTTTCAGATTAGGGTAGAGCTGCTTCAGTGTTTTAAAAAGGTCAACATAATATGCCAGTCCCAGATCAGGATGGTGTCCGCCCTGTAGCAACAGTTGCTCGCCTCCATATTTAAACGTTTCTTCGATCTTCTTCTTGTAGGTTTCTATGTCTGTAATATAGGCTTCAGGGTGGCCTGGTATGCGGTAAAAGTTGCAGAACTTGCAGTTGGCCACACATACATTGGTGGTATTCATGTTTCGGTCTATGATCCATGTCACCTTGCCATGAGGTACTTGAATTTTGCGCAGTTCGTTAGCTACATACATCAACTCAGTGAGTGGTGCATGTTCAAAAAGGTAGATGCCTTCTTCGATACTCAGGAACTCAAAACGTAGGGCACGCTCATATAAACCGGATAATTGCATTCGAAAGATTTTAAGAGACAAAATTACTGAATAATAACGAGGCACATTAATCCGTTAGATAGAGTATATTTATATGGCAATTATGAGGCACGTTATTTGCATACTTTTGTTTAGTGCGTTCTCAAAAGAAAACAGGTAAATTGTTGAACAAACTCGCCTAGGGGTTTGGGTAGCTACTTGTAAATATCCCTTCGGTTACCTACATGCTGAATATCTACTATGCGCACAGTATCGTCAATTGTATATAGTATTCTGTAATCACCTACGCGGACACGCCAAAGTTCCTCTTTATTGTTCACAAGTTTTTTACACCCTTCAGGTCTCGGATTTTTGGAGAGGCTGTCTATTTTTAGTGCAATAGAGGAGGCAACCTGAACAGATAATTTTCTAAGCTCTTTTTTTGCGGATGGCTTTATGACGATCTGGTACATTGATTTTACCTTCTTTTATTAGTTCCGCTTTAACGCTTTCCCAGGAGATGCTTTTTTCATCCTTTCTTGCTTCAGCAATGATAATATCCATAAGGTCTTCTAACTTTTCGTCGTTGTATTTGGCGATCCCTTTTAGGTCTATTTGCGCATAACGCCTATTATGGGTTTCATCCGTTACAAAACTCACTGCTTTCATAGCAAACGTTTTTACAAATTTAACGAAAGTAACCCGTATTCAAAAGCCTTTTTTAGTTAGCCAGAAGGGCCATTTGCCTGTTTGGCTCATTCCACTACGTCTTGTGGATAGCAATCTAACATTGTCCAGAACTAGAGCTAAAACCTTTTGAGGAGACTGGCAACATTGCACTTCGTGGTTTCGACCCCAAAGATATATTCCTACTTCAGTACTTAACATTTCAAAACAGAGCAATACCCCTTTTATCATATTTTAACGACCGCAGTTCGCTCAATTCGGTCACATGAAAGTAGTCGGTAACCGAAGCTGCCAAAGGATTCAACTGGGCGATCGTTACGAAAATATCGTTGGGAGTTATGAACGGCAGCAATGTAAATGTCTGCTCTTTTAGAATAGCAGTGTTGGGTTCAGGAAAACTGATTGAATTGACCAGCCCTGAATTAACTATCCCATCTCCGGTTAGTTTAAGGATAGCTTCTTTTGCTGTCCAGAACCTGAAAAAGGTTTGAAGTCCTGAATGGGCAATGATATTTAGCTCAGTTGCCGTTAGTACTTCACTGAATTCATAATAGTTCTCGATAGGTTTAATTATTTCAATATCAAGCCCAACGCGTGTTTTGCCTACCAACAGTCCGACCATTCCTTTTGTGTGAGAAATGCTGAAGTGATATCCATTATTTAAAAAAGGTTTGCCGGCATTTGTGTACTGTATATCACTAAGATTGAAGTCTACGCCCTTCAACTTAAAAAATTCGACAAGCAACCACCTTGCTGCAATAAAGTTGTTGCGATCGTTGATCCTTCTATAGCTTCTTGCGGTACCAATCTGGTCGGCAGGCATTTCAAACGGTACACGTCCCAGCAGATCGATTACATCATCTGTAGGCATCAGAAAAAGTTGCGGGCGCTCCATTGACTCCCAAAATTAGCAAAATTGGTGAGATGAGTTGTTCTGCTCAACAACAGAACTCTTAGGGTGTTTGAGTCTGAAACAAAAAATGAGTTTGTAACAGTTTGGGTATTTGAGGAGACAAAACTTCAATGTCTGCACCTACTCTTATTTTAGATGAATGAAGGGGGCTGCGGAGCTAACTTCTTGATTTGATGTTACTTTAAATCTGCAATCGTAGCTTGAAAATAATTACCTTCGCGCCCTTATCCGGATAATATGAAACTTGAAGATCAGCTACTCAAAAGAGGAGAAAACAAATGCGAATTGTGCCAGTCTGATGTGAATTTAAAATTATATGAAGTTGGACCACAGGATCGTTACGATGAGCATAATTCAGTTATGCTTTGCAGCAAATGTTTGGCACAGATAGAAAAGAAAGAAGATCTGGATATTAAGCACTGGAATTTTTTGACCACCACTATGTGGAGCGAAGTGCCGGGTATACAGGTAATTACATGGCGTATGCTTAATCGATTCAGGCATGAAAGCTGGGCTATGGAGAGTCTGGAAATGATGTACCTCGACGACGATACACTGGCATGGGCAAAAGCAACCGGCGACCACGATAATGACGGTAGCGTTGATTTGCATAAAGATTGCAATGGCACTGTGTTACAAACGGGAGATACCATTGTGCTTACAAAATCTCTGGATGTGAAGGGCACTACTTTGAATGCAAAACTAGGTACGGTTGTAAAGAACATTCGCCTGGTAGAAGACAATACCGAACAGATAGAAGGCAAGATAGAAGGACAGGTAATAGTGATCCTTACCAAGTATGTAAGAAAGCAGGGTAGTTAGATAATTGTTTTCGCCGTTAATGACCATTTTTGTTGGACAACAATGCATAAAAACCATAAAAATGAAAAACAAAATAGGTACTAAAGAAAAGCCGCTGCAATTAAAAACGCCGCCACTGACGTCTGAATACACCATGCATGTTGACGAAAAAGACGGAAAGGAAATACTCGTTTGCACAGTAGGCAAAACCTTTCTGCACTACAACATTGACTGTCTCAAAGACTTACACTCTATGCTTAAAAAGCACGGAGACTGGATGGAGTTGGGAAGTGCTGACGAACAAAAGCCTGCAAAGGATGGCACCGTAGAAGCCTGGGGAAGATCTGAAACAAACCCGGTGGGTGGATGGTATGGACTTAAGAAGGGCTCGAGGGGAAGGTTTGGTATGTATATACCCCCGCTGATGGAGGCACTGGGGCTTGCAGAAGTTACCCACGATGCAAAAGGAAACAAAATGAAAGCGCTGTGATCGCCTGAGGGTTTTTTTCCTGGCCTTTTGAATGTTGGTTCTCTTATAACTACTGTTTGTTAGAAGCTTATCAACAATAAATGAAATGAATAAAAACTATTGAGGTTGCCTGCAAACTGCAACCGGTTCAGTAATACTGTGAAATAGTGCAACTCTTGTCCACCGGGAGTTGCATTATTTTTGATAGCTGCTAAAATGAACTAGCTGCCGATATCTTTTGTTGCCGGTATTTTAAATGAGCCAAGTATTGTTGTCAGAAGTTTTGGAGCAGTACAGAAAAGGAACAATACAAGGAACTGCAGAATATTCCACAAGGGCAATTTACTCCTTCCCCGCTCTGAGTAGTGTTTCTTTTTCTTCGGAGCTCAGTGAGTTGTAGCCCTTCTGGTTTATTTTATCGAGGATGTCGTCTATGCGTTTTTGGGTAATACCGGATTTTGGAGTGTAACGGTTGCTATTTCCACTAGGGTTGCTTTGGAATTTCCGCTGCGCGATTTTTATTGGGTCAGGTGTAACCAAATTCTCAACTTTCTTGCTCATTCCATACATCCATTCTCCGGGTCTGTAGCCGGCTTTGAGCATTTTTATGTATGCAAAACCTACAAGGCCACCGCCTGCCAGCATCATAAATACCGGGAAGTAGAAACCGGAACTCATGATCATAAGAAATGCGAAAATACCTGCCACTACCATTATGTGTACCCGGAAAGTTTCCGTAAAATAAATCCGGTAATCGGGGGCTATGGTTACGGCTGCTGCAGCCATGGCGATGAGTCCGGCACGTGGGCCCATAATCCCGTTTACACGAGGCGCCTCACCAAAAGCTCCGGGTACCAACTGAGCCAACAGGTAGAACAGTCCGCCAGCTACAACGCTGTAAATAAACAGTGGTATTACCTGGCGGTGACCTACCAACATCTGCACAATATTGCCAAACATATACAGCCAGAGCATATTGCTCAGCATCTCGAAGAAGCCATTAAAGCTAAAAAAGCCGTAGGTGAAGATCGTCCACCAATGGGCGCCAAAGGCGGCAAGGTGAGGGAGGGCAATGTTGGGCAGGATGTATTGGTAAAAATTGGCGGCATCGCCCCGGTCCACTATCTCTATCACTGCCCAGCAGATACCCAGCGTAACAAACGCACCTGCACAAAACATAATGAGCTGCAATACCGCATTATTGGTAAGCCCCGGTATATAGGATAATGCAGATCGTCTTCTCCCTGTGTTCATACTGCTGCGAAATAGATTAAAATTCAAGGTAAAATTATCAATAAAAGCGGTCCCTGAACCGGTTCTTCCAAATTCTTAACATAATAAAGGCAAACAGCAGTCCGCCCAAGTGTGCGAAGTGAGCAATATTATCACCAGCAGAGTTTTCTATACCAGCAAACAACTCGAACAGCGCGTATATAGCTACAAACCATTTTGCCTTGATAGGTATAGGCGGAAACAGCAACATCAGCTCGGTATTTGGGAAAAGGTATCCAAAAGCAAACAGCAGACCAAACACCGCGCCCGAAGCGCCTACCGTAGCCTGGCTCACCATTTCGTTGTAATACTTGTAAATGAATGTAACCGAGCCTTTGATCTGCTCAATAGAGTCGGGGTCAGAAACCCAATATGCCATAGAGCGCTGGTCTACACCAATGTTATGCCGCGAAATAAAATCAAGAAAAGCAGTATAGGATGGGTGATCCTGGTAAGCCATAAAGTCGTGGTAGAACTTGGTATACTCGTAAGAAAGCACGCCCAGATGGCACACTGCTGCACCTAACCCGCAAACGATGTAAAAGATAAGGAAACGCTGCGGACCCCAAATGTTTTCAAGAATACGACCAAACATCCAGAGGGCAAACATGTTGAAGAAAATATGAGCCATGCCGCCGTGCATGAACATATGGGTAAACATCTGCCACCAGCGAAACTGGTTTGACTGCCATGAATGCAACGCAAAAATATCGTCAACCGGAAAACCGCGCGCAGAGAGAACGTTCTGCAGCAGAAATACCAATACGTTGATGATAATGAGGTTTTTTACCACGACCGGCAATACCTGAAAACTGCCGGGTCTGAAATCTGTCATGCTGCAAAAATAGAAGAATTCAATGTGGAATTACGAAAATGTAGGAATTTGAAAACCGCATCCTAACAAATATTTACCATTTATCCGGAATGCTTTTTACAGCCTACCGACTGGTTGAGATATATTAATCAACTATTTTATCGTTGTTTAATCGTAAAGTTGTGTTGAGACTATCAGTTGAAATGTACAACCATTGTGAAATTATGATGCTGAAAACAATATTGTTATTTGCTTTAGGTAGCATATCTGCGACGCATTCAATGGGTCAAAGCTATGTCAGCACCAATGGACTAAAGTACACGCTGATAGAAGAAGCCACAGGTGCTTGGTGCGGATGGTGCCCGGATGGTGCGCAGGTAAAAGAGCAAAGAACCTAACTTTCCCAGAGTGATTATCGCATCGTGGCACAGTGGTGATTTAATTTTAACGTGCACATACCTTTCGCTGGTTTGGAAAGTGGTGTTTATTTCATTCGGCTGATCAGTAATAGCGAAGTAACGAGCAGGGAATGTGTTATTTAAAAATACACACCCTAAGTAATGTATTTTCAATGGCTCCAATTTGGAACCATTGATGTTTACCAAACAGGTGAACAAGCGGTCTTGAAAACAAAATCAGATGGAACGCCGGGTATTAATTTTAAGACATATTTATTCATTAATATGTTTTTTGTTTCGGCTGTAAAACAACTTTTGATGAATTATTTCATTAAATTGCAATAGTAAAATACTTTATTTCACATAAAAAATCAAGATACAATGAGACTAAAATCTACACTATTGTTTGCGTCGGCAGTGTTGTTATTGAACAATTCATTTGCACAAACGCATGTAAAAACAAATGGAAAAAAATACACGCTAATTGAAGAGGCTACAGGCACATGGTGTGGCTGGTGTCCGGATGGCGCTCAAGTGCTGGAGCAGTCAGTTGAGCCGAATTTCCCCAGGGCCAACATCGTTTCATGGCATAATGGTGACGGCCTGGAGTTATCAGGAGATCCATTCTGTACTGGTTCTGGCTATATTACCGGTTTTCCGTTGGGAACAGTGAACCGCTTTTCCTGGCCATCAGGAGGAATCCAGCAAGACAGGGGAAAGTGGGTGAATGATTGTATCACTGATTCCAGCACTACGCCAAAATTTGATGTATCAATGACCTGCACCTATGATACAGGTACCAGGTTGCTAAAAATCGCTGTTACAGGCAAGGCTCTTTCTGCCCTTACCGGTCAATGGAACATAAATGCATACATAGTTGAGGACAGTATTTCAAGTTCGGTTGAAGCACAGCACAGCTATCTCAATCCAACAGGCACTATGTGTGCGAACGGACAGCCATCATGGTTCGTTGGTAAAGGGAGTCCGATAACACCATCATGGTATTCGCATATGAATGTCGTTATGAATGTAATGGCAACCGGGGGCAGTATCTGGGGTGATTCTTCGTTTAAGAACCCAGCTATAAACACCAGCTACACAAAGAACTATACTTACACCATACCAACTACATCAAACTACAAAATGGTTAAAGTAGTGGGAATGGTACAGAAATATGGTGCTACAACTTCGGATCGTGCTATCGAAAACTCAATTAAAGCATGGGTAAAAACTATGTGGAAAAACACAACCAATGTTAGTGCAATTAATTCTGCAATTTCAGAAGTTGAATTGTATCCAAACCCTGCAGGCAATTATGTTACGGTAGGTTGCCAGCTTGGAGCTCCGTCAGCAATGGACATAACAATATCTAATTCTTTAGGTCAGAAAGTATCGGAGAATCATTATGCTGCTGGCAGCAACAATTTCTCTGAGCAAGTTTCATTAAGTAACCTATCCAACGGTATTTACTTCATGACTTTGAATAGCAATGGAGAAAAAGTTACAAAACGTTTTGTTGTAAGCAAATAATAACTGGTTTGTATGATTTTATAAAACCGCCCCGGGATTCCGGGGCGGTTTTTATTTGTAGATATTGATGCATGGAATGGTTTTGTATTGATGCGAAATAATATGGTACTCGATATTTTTCGGGGACCAACTATTGTAACAATTCTTTGACGTAGCAGCAAATGGTACGGTTTTTGCTGGAATTAGCCTGTTCAGGCCCATTTTTCTGAATTACCTTCAAGTAAGTATAATTAAAGAACTACAATGCATAATCAAATGACGATGATTGCACTTAAATTAAAAACCGATAAATATGATTACGGGTAAAACATTTATTTGTTAAATAAGCATATTTTTGACTAACTTCGTCATCCTTAAAAAAAACCAAACAATTTAATAATAATCTAAAAACAAAAAAAATGAAGAAGATTCTACTAGGAATGGCATTGGCTTGTTTTGGGCTTAGCGCAAGCGTATCGGCTCAGACGGTAATGATGCAGAATTTTGAAGGAGTTACCACTCCGGCTTTACCTACAGGTTGGGCTAACTCTACAACAGGTGGCGGACAAGGCTGGGTTACAAACTCAGGCTCGTATAACTGGCCGCTGTATTCAATTACACCGCATACTAATTATTGTTTTGTAGATGACGCTAACCACAAATACAACAACCCGTCTTACCTTACCAGTCCTACTTTCAGCCTGGTAGGTGTTACCACTCCATACCTTGCTTACGATTGGTTTTACATTCATGCATGGCTTAACATTGCTCCATATGCCCACGAACAGGCTTGGGTAGAAATTTCTACTGACGGTGGTACCAACTATAACTTCGTTGATAGTGTACCTGGTTTCAGTGCTTCAGTATCAGACTGGGCTACGCAATTTGTGAGCCTTGGAACTGTAACTCCAACTGCAAACTGTAAACTGCGTTTTTGCTATACAGATCAGGGTGGTGCACCTACTCAGGGTGTCATTGGTTGTGCTATTGATAACGTACTTGTGTACGGTGCAAGCGCAACCGACCTTTCTTTAACTACTGTAGCACCTGTGGCAGGTTCTGTAGCTGATTACTTTGCAGTGGGTACATCTGCAACTTTCTCAGGAACTGTGACTAACTATAACAGCTCTACTGCAGTAACTTCATTTACAGCGTACTACCAGGTAGGTGCAGGTACACCGGTATCTCAGGTTATCTCTACATCAGTACCAGCTCTTGGTACAGCACCTTTCTCTATTACTCCATCGTACTCAGTAACTGCTGCAAGCCAGTTACCGGTTAAAATATGGGTAAAAGCTACAGGTGATGCTAATGTAACTAACGACTCAAGCAGTACTGCTGTTATCGGTTACGCTTTTGCTCCTCACAAACACATGTTGTTTGAAGAAGCAACAGGCACATGGTGCGGCTGGTGTGTACGTGGTATCGTTTATATGGATTCATTGGATAGGCTCCATGGCTCAGATGTAAACATCGTATCAGTACACAACGGTGATCCAATGGCTTCAGATAACACATCTGCAACAAAGTATGACGCAGCCTTGGGTGGTTATATCTCAGGTTATCCTTCAATGGTTATCGATCGTCGTTATACAGATGATCCATCAGGTTGTCTTACCGATTATTCAAACGACAACACACTGTTTGGTTTTGCTGAAATGGGTCTGAAATATACAACTACAGGTGGTACTATAAATGCAACAGCTAAAGTAATGCCAGCTATGAACATGACCGGAGACTACCGTCTGGAGCTGATCGTTACTGAAGATGACGTTACAGGTACTGGTTCTTCTTGGGATCAGCATAACTACTATGCAGTTGGCGGATCTGGACATGCAACTCCAATGCACACTGTAGGTTACGATTTCAACAACCTGCCTTCTTCTATCCCAGGTGTTAAGTTCCCATTTGTTGGACGTACGACATTACCTGCTGACCTTCAGGCAACACCAAATGGTATTGCAAGCAGCTTGCCTTCATCTATGACAGCAAGTACAGTATATACTTATACTTTTGCTCCTATCACTATCAAGTCTAACTGGGTAGCAAGCAAACTTCATGTGATCGCATTGCTGATAGACAACAACCCTAACAACCCAACTTATGGTAATGTGCTGAATAGCATTTCTACGCCAGGTTTGTTCTTAGGATTGCATGATGTGAATACAGGTATCCAGAACATGGAAGTGTTCCCTAACCCTGCTTCAGAAGATGCACACGTAAGGTTTGAACTGAGCAGCACTTCTACAGTTAATTTCTCTGTAGTTGATATGGTAGGCCGTGAAGTTTACTCTGCACCAGCTGAGAAAATGAACGAAGGTGGACACCAGATCAATTTCTCTACTGCTGATCTTGCTTCAGGTATTTATAACGTAATTATCCGCACAGAAAACGGAACATTGTCTTCTCGTCTTTCAGTTGCTAAATAATTGGTTTTAATTATTATTACAGAGGGCTACCCGTTGGGTAGCCCTTTTTTTGTGGACCAGACGCAAATGCCTGATATATTTCATGGTACCGCAGAAAAACAATAACTTTAGTTTAATTGAATGGCCATGAATCGTAGGTATGGTAAGCTATTGATTGTATTGTTGTTTGCCGGGCTAAAATACTCAGCGGCGCAGACATTTACTGTGCCCTCTGATACGGTATACGCAACCATTGTGACCAGTAGTATTGTTCACGACGATATCACGAACATTACAACGGTGCCGATGAAACTAAAATGGCAAGTGGTGGGTACCAACTTTCCGGCCGACTGGCTGAGGCCGGGAGTCCTCAGTATGTGCGACAACCGAACATGTATTCCTAATTCAGGCGACACACTGTTGTGGCGAACAGCAACAGGGCTGCCCGGAGCTACTTTTCTTTCGGATTATTATTTACCAACATCACCGGGCCTTTTTGACCTGACCCTTGACCTGACCACGGCTACTACTATTGGTACATACTGGCTAACGGCAGATATTACGGATCCCGGTGCACTTTATTCCCGGAATGTAACTTTCGTGATCAATAATCTGCCACTTGGATTGGCTGCAGCGTTTAACAAGGAAGCTGCACCCGTTGTATATCCTAATCCGGCAAAAAATGAATTGCAGATAGCGTGTTTACATGCGAATACTATAATCTTGCACAACAGTAATGGTAACCTGATAAATGTTTATACAGCTGGTAAAACGGGAAATCGCATAGACATTCGAAATTTAGCTCAGGGAAGCTACTGCATTACTATAATCGATGCAAAGGGTACCATTATTGGAGTTGAAAGGTTTGAAAAAGAATAATTACTGAAGGTTGGCATAATCCTACGGTTGATTTTTCGCAAACGGTTTCACAGCATATTTATTGCTGAAAAGAATTGAAAAAGGCAGAATAAGTGCCAAATAAAGGTGTTTTAACATTTATTTTTTTGGCTGTGACTAGAAATCTCGTTATATTGCAGTAGCAAAAATTAACACATGAAAAAGATTTTATTCTTATTATTTGGCGCGGCAAGCTTTCTATCGAGCTTTATGCTGGAAGCTCAAACGTTCTCAATACCTTCTGATCCTACTGATACAGTATACACACCAGCACTAGGTGGTGCTTATACTGTGTACCAAAACATAAAGAACATCACGGGCAACAACCTGCAGATCAGGTGGAAAGTTGTAGCCTGCAATTTTCCTGCAGATTGGTTAAGCACATTGCAGATTTGCGACCGCAGTGATTGCCGCCCAGCCAGCCTGTTGTGGAATGCAACTACAGGAACAGGACCTGCTTATACGCCAACCTACCACGCTAACAGTGCACATGATAGTACTGAGTTGTTTGATGTAGCAGTAGATTTGTCTTCAGTTACTTCTACGGGAACTAGCTATTTTATTACTATTAATATGGTGGATCAGGGACCCGGTAATTACACAAAGAATTTGACTATCTTCTTTAACAGGCAAAATGTAGCGGTTAATAATGTAGCTACATCTGCCAGTGATCTGCTGATGTATCCAAACCCGGCAAAAGATGAGTTGAATGTAGTGTACACAGGTGTGCCAGACATAAAGAACATTGCTGTTTACAACATTATTGGTAAGGTTATTGCTGTGTATCATGTAAATGAATCAAGCGCAAACCTGAACCTGGAGAATGTGCCATCGGGCATATACTTTGTAAGGTTGCTGAACTCACAGGGTAATGTAGTAGTGACTAAGAAATTCACCAAGCAATAGTAGGTATCCGGCTCACCGGTTGAAAGTTAGAGTCAGACAATTAAATTTAGATACAACGAAATATTTTTCAGGAGCCAAATGGCTCCTGATTTTTTTTGGTGAAACCTGGAGAAATTGTACAATTTGAAGGCAGTGTTTTATAAATACTCCCTGCGGCAGAAGTTGTAGTAGAAAAGATGTTCATTCAGTTTACGAGCACTATTCGAAATAGCGAATGATGCATTCTTTGAGCATCCGCTCCTGGTCTTTTATGCCTGTAGCCGGAACATGTTTGAGTTCGTTGAAATGTGGCCAATTCTCCTCGTCGCGACCTACATATTCGTAGTATCCGAGCTGGCAGAGTAAGGTGCACACTGCTATGTGCATCAGATCCTGTTTTTGTTCTTTAGAGAATTTTTTTCGGGGCAAACGGCCCAATTCATTTACACCAATGAGGAAAAGGATTCCTTCCATATCAGGTATTTTACCGAAGCGCTCCTTCAATATCAATTCCGTATTCAGCCAATTTTGTTCGAAATTTTCCATTTATTTGAATAGAAAGCCAAATGTAGAAAGTAGCCGGCTGCTTTCCTATTCTTTTTTTGTGGGACTTAAAAAGTAGCACTGGATACTGGTGTACCGGAGCATAGGATATTGCCGACGGTTTTTAAAAAAAGTTAAAACTACTGACAGGGTAGCTTTTTTTGATTTTACCTGATTATTTTTGGTGTACTTTCATTGCAGGTAAACAGGACTAAAATAATAATTTTATTATGGAAATATCCTCGTCAACAGACATTAGAGAACTTAATGAACGCATCCATCAGCAGAGCGCATTTATAGAGTTGCTGAATATGGAGCTCAATAAAGCAGTGGTAGGCCAGAAGGTGATGGTGGAACGACTGATGGTAGGCTTACTGGCCAATGGTCACGTATTGCTGGAAGGCGTACCCGGGCTGGCAAAGACACTGGCAATTAAATCGCTGGCATCGGCTATCAAGGCAAGGTTTGCCCGTATACAGTTTACCCCCGACCTGCTGCCCGCCGACGTGCTGGGTACAATGGTATACAATCCGCAGGCGCATGAATTTGCGGTGCGGAAGGGGCCAATTTTCGCCAACTTTATTTTGGCGGATGAGATCAACCGTGCACCCGCAAAGGTGCAAAGTGCACTGCTGGAAGCTATGCAGGAAAGGCAGGTAACCATTGGTGATAATACTTACAAGCTGGAGGAACCGTTTCTTGTACTGGCCACTCAGAACCCGATAGAGCAGGAAGGAACCTATGAACTACCCGAGGCACAGGTAGACAGGTTTATGCTGAAGATCGTGATCACATATCCTAAGAAAGAAGAAGAGCGCAACATTATCCGTACCAATCTGAACCCGGAAGGAATGGTGAAGATCAATCCGGTGGTGAGTACGGAAGATATTTTGCGCGCGCGCAAAATGGTGCGGGAAGTATACATGGACGAAAAGATAGAGCAGTATATTCTTGATATTGTTTTTGCTACCCGTTTTCCGGAGGAGTATAAGCTGGCAAAACTGAAACCATACATCAGCTACGGCGGATCGCCAAGGGCAAGTATCAATCTGGCGTTGGCTGCCAAGGCTTATGCCTTCATAAAACGCAGAGGCTATGTGATACCTGAAGATATACGCGCCATCTGCCACGATGTAATGCGCCACAGAATAGGCTTAACCTACGAAGCTGAGGCTGAAAACATCACAACCGAACAGATCATCAATGATATTCTGAATGTAGTAGAAGTGCCTTAATAATATGAAGGGATGGGAAAGTGCAGCATGAGATCAGATAGGTAAAGTAATTTCGAAAATAGAGCCGGAGGGCGTGTTATCCTTAACGATAATACGCCCTTTGTGTTGGCTGACGATCTTACTGGTAAGGTAGAGGCCCAGACCTGTTCCTTTGGCTCTGCGGGTTTCTTCGTTACCAGCCCGATAGAACTTGTTGAATATTTTTTTCTTTTCGTTGTCAGGAACACCTGCACCCTGATCCAGTACCCTGATGATTACCTCTGAATTTGTTTTGCTGAGTGTAACTGTTAAAGGGGTTTGAGACGGAGTATATTTTACCGCATTTTCGATCAGGTTATTAACTGCCATTCGAAGCATGACGCTATCTCCCATAATGGTACAATCAGCAACCACATCCTGCCCGAAATTGCGAGGATATCGGCTTGCAAATTCGGTTACTGCATCTAGCAATAGTTCAGATAAGTCAATGGCCTCTCTGGTGAGCTTGTACTGCCTGCTTTCAAGTTGGGATGCGAAGAGCATGTTGTTGGCCAGATCGTTAAGGCGGTCGGATTCACGAATGCAACGATCTAGCAATTGAGCCTTTTTTTCTTCATCCAATCTGTGTTTTTCAAGAGTTTGCAGATTGAGTTTCATGGCAGCTATCGGCGACTTGAGTTCATGAGTTACAGAGAGCATGAAATTATTTTGTTGTCTGGACAGCAGTATGCGCCGGGCAAATGAAGTATATACTACCACTGCACCAATGAGAATAACTATGAGAAATGTAGCACCCTCACCAATATACTGACTCGAGCGCAATGACCGAGTGTGATTAAGCGAGGCGAGTTGCTGCTGGTAATTGTCAGGATGATTGATGCTGTCGACCTGAATTTTCAAAATTGTGAGCTGCTGATCGTATAGTTGTTTGTTTTGCTTTTCAAGACTCAATCCCCACCATACCAATGCCGCAACTATGTAAACCAGCAGAAAAATATGGACAGTTGTGAAGAAGCGCATTGTATGATCCTGTTAATGGCGCATAGGCGTCTGTTCTACACGCAGGCCAACGTTAAGTACATCGGGCAGAGGATTGATGCGCATATTCTGTTCGAAGGTGATAGTGTAGGTGCCTAATTTATTGATCTGCACTGAATCGCCAAGAGTGAATGGCATCTGCTGTTCGTAAATTTCGCCCATTCCGCGGCCTAGCCATTTGCCGGTCTCATCTGCCAGCGTGATGTTAATGCGTTCTTTCCTTACGGTCGTATCTCCCGGAAGTTTTACATAAACCCACATCCATAGGTTACAATAAGGGTATGCCTGGGTATGGCGTATGAGAAAATAGGGTTGGTATACTTTTGTGGTATCAGTGATATCGAATGAGAAAGAAGGCTTGTAGCTGTATGCCCATGCATTCTGCGGCACTGCTTCTTCTTTATGGAAAAAAGGCGCAGGGAGGCAACCTGCCATCAGGCAAAGGAAGACAAAAGGTAAAAGTGTTAACCTGAATGTGCGCATGTGGTGTTCTGCTCTTTATTTTCGGTCAAAATTAAGAATAATAAGCCCGATTTCATTTTTATCAGTTACACTAATTTATTTTCTTCTTTCTCTAGAGTATATTAAGTATCTGCTCTTTGGCTTTTTCCAGTTCGTCTTTCATATTGATCACGATCTGCTGTATCTCGGCATGATTGGCTTTGGATCCGAGGGTGTTTATTTCACGCCCTATTTCCTGGAGTATAAAGTTGAGTTTACGTCCAATTGCGGCATCATTTTCGTTAATAGTGCTATTAAAGTATGCGCAATGTTGGCTCAGCCGCGTTTTTTCTTCCGAAAAATCCATGCGCTCCAGATAGTAGATCATTTCCTGCTCAAAGCGGTTAGGATCTATTTTATCTTTTACTGCCACATCTTCCAGCCACTGTGTAATACGGGTGCGAATGCGGATCATCCTTTCCGGTTCGAGTGGATGTATTTTTTCATGCAGGGCTTCGATGTTGCCGATACGTTGCTTTATATCGCGGAGCAAAGCTTCGCCCTCATGCAGGCGGTGCTCCATGAGTTGTGCGGCGGCATCTTCTATCACTTTTTTTACCTTTTCCCATTCTGCCTCAGGCAGTACATCGGTATCGGGTGTAACAACTTCGGGCATACGCATCAGGGTAGAAATGATATTCTCCTGTGGCAGGCCGGTCTGTTCAGATATCTGCTTCATGCCCTGATAGTAAAATAGAGCCAGGTCTGTATTGATCACCATTGGCTTTGACGCACCTTCCTGACGCACACTGACTGTAAGATCAATAGTGCCCCGCTGCAGGATGGCGTTGAGCATATTGCGGATATCGAGCTCGTAGGAGCGCAGAATGGGTGGTAACTTGGTAGAAATATCAAACTGCTTGCCGTTCAGGGCTTTCATTTCCACTACCACCTGGCGACCATTTACCATGGCTTCAGCCCTTCCAAACCCCGTCATTGAATATAGCATAGGAATAACTTTGAAGCAAAAGAAAACAAAGGTTAGCCAATAAAAAAACTAAGGGCACAGATTTTATAGAAAAAGATCGTAAAATCGTCATAAAAGTGCCAAAAGGGCGCAATGAGCGGCAATAATTAGCTATTTTTGTTTCAGTCCAAGATTTCTGATGCGCAAATCCATTCTTATTTTATTTCTTTTTTTGTCAGTTTCAGCCATGGGGCAGAAGCAAGCAACGCAGTATTCCATGACCAAGGAAGAACTGATGGCCAAACGTAAAGAAATACAGGATGATATAGCAGAAACGGAGCGTAGACTTGAAGCTATCAAAAATGATAAAAAATCTACCCTCAGTCAGCTAAGGGACCTGCAAAATAAACTGGCACTGAGGCAACGTTTGATCAGCAATATCAATGACGAGATGAACGATATTGATAATACTATCAAAAATTCATCGAAAGAAGTAGGGAATCTGAAACTGAAGCTGGAGCAGCTGAGAATACGCTATGCGCAGTCGATACGATACTCCTATTCAACGAGGAGTTCTTATGATATGATCGCCTTTTTGTTCTCTTCCAGAGATTTTAATGATGCAATGCGGAGGATGAAATACCTGAAAAAGTTCAGGGATTTCAGAAAGGGGCAGGTAGACCAGATCAAATCGACCCAAACCCAGCTGCAGCGTAAGATTGGGGTACTGAATACCGAAAAGCTGGAAAAAGATAAGCTGTTGAATACGGAAGTGGAGCAGAAAAAAGTACTGATAGAAGAAACTGACCATACCAACAAAGTGATTCAGGATCTGAAGGGTAAGGAGAGTGAGCTGTTGAAAAACATTGAGAAGAACCGGGTAGTGGCCAAGCGTGTTAACAAAGCAATTAATGACATCATTGAGCGGGAAATAAAGAAAGCTACAAAAGAAGCGGAAGAAGCAGAGAAGAAGAAAGAAGCAGAGCTGGCTAAGGTGCCCGTTCCGGTAAAACCTGTGAAACCAGGGGAGCCGGAAGGGCCGGAACCACCAAGGGTGGCACCACGTATCAAAGCGCCTAAAGCAGAGATACAACCACTATTGTCTACACCAACCGAGATAGCGCTGGCCGCCAATTTTGAAGGCAACAGGGGTAAGCTGTACTGGCCGGTAGACAAAGGTTTTATATCTGATCATTTTGGTGTGCACCCTCATCCGGTTGAAAAACAGGTAATGATAGATAACAATGGTGTAGACATTCAGACATTACCTGATGCGCCTGTAAGGGCAGTATTTGAAGGTACGGTAACCAGCGTGAGTTTTATTGCCGACAATATGATGGTGATCATCAAGCACGGTAACTATTTTACCATCTACAATAATCTTAAAAGCGCTTCAGTTAAAAAAGACGAGCGCGTAACAGCACGCCAGCAGATCGGTATCGTTGCCCCAAACACAGAGGGAGAGCCTACCGTAAAATTCGGTATCTGGAAGGGTGGTAAGAAAACAGTGAGTATTAATCCGGAGCCTTGGCTGGGGAAAGCCAGGTAAATAAGTGGCATTGTAATTAAAGCGAATTAATTTTTTGAATAAAAAGAAAAGGGGTGTGTTGTTCAAACACACCCCTTTTCTTTTATCGTTTTCTTATGCACCCACTTTATCGGGCAGCACTACTGGTATTCCCTGTTGTTCTTTTATTTTACCGTAGCCTCCCAGCACGTTGCGGAGATTATGATAGCCGTGATGCTTGAGTATTGAAGCCGCAATCACAGAGCGGTAACCACCGGCACAATGTATGTACAGGTTGTGGTCATCGCTGATCATGGCTACATTCAGTGGATCCTTCAGGCTGTCGAGCGGCACATTAACAGCTCCTTTTACATGGCCTGCTTCAAATTCAGCTGGTTTGCGCACATCAATAACTTCAATCAGATCATCGTGTGGCAGATCCATTGCAAATTCATCGGCTTCAATATCTATGATCAGGTCAACCTGCTCACCGGCGGCAGCCCATGCTTCGAATCCACCTTCAAGATAGCCCTGCACGTTGTCGATGCCTACTCTGGCCAGCCTTGTAATGCTTTCTTTTTCTTTGCCCGCATCTGTAACCAGTAACAGTGCCTGAGCGAGCGGTATGAGGCTGCCGGCCCACTCTGCAAACCGACCGTCGAGTCCAATACTGATTGCTCCCGGAACAAACCCTTGTGTGAAAACGGTAGACTGTCTGGTATCCAGTATCCAAACACCCTCAATCATTTTTTCTTTGAACTGTGCAACAGACAATGCTACTAACCCCTTTGAATACACCTCATCCATGCTTTCATATCCTTCTTTGTTGATACGGGCATTTAGCGGGAAATAAGAAGGAGGTGCATTGAGGCCGGTTGTAACTGCCTTGATGAATTCTTCTTTGGTCATGTCCTTCAACGCATAATTGGTAGCCTTTTGCGCACCTATTGTACTGAAGGTTTCGGGGCCCAGACTTTTGCCACATGATGATCCGGGACCATGCGCCGGATAAACAATAATATTATCGTTAAGCGGTTTAATTTTGCTGTTAAGGCTTTCGTACATCATACCAGCAAGCTCTTCTTTCGAGAGATTACCGCTGAACAGATCAGGGCGGCCTACATCGCCAACAAACAGTGTGTCGCCTGTGAATACGCAATTTGCTAAGCCGGCCTCGTCGTGCAGCAGAAAACAACTGCTCTCTAAAGTGTGACCAGGAGTATGGAGAACGGTCATCTTCAGTTTGCCGATCATGAAGTCCTCACCATCTTTGGCAACATACACTTTAAAAGCAGCATTGGTGTTGGGACCATAAACTATGGTTGCGCCGGTTTTTTTAGACAAGTCTATATGTCCGCTCACGAAATCAGCATGGAAGTGAGTTTCAAAAATGTATTTGATCTTCACACCTCTTTCGGCAGCCATTTGTACATATACATCAGTATCACGTAGCGGATCTATAATGGCGGCTTCACCATCGCTGGCAATGAAGTAAGCGGCTTCGCTAAGACAGCCGGTATACAATTGTTTGATCTCCATAAAAAATCAGATTTTTTGTAAAACTGAGCTAATACAGCACAGTCAATTAGTAAGAACAAATGTACGAAAAACCCTTACTTATGAAGGTTATTACGCTATAAATATAGTTGATTGCAGGGGTGATTTTCGTCAGTTTTAAATACAGTTAATTCACCTGTGTTAAAGCAGCTACAACGACTGAAACTGTCGGAGGAACCTCACATCATTCTGCGAATACAACCTCAGGTCGTTTACGGCAAATTTGATCTGCGTGATGCGTTCTACACCAAGGCCGAAAGCAAAGCCTGTGTAAACTTCCGAGTCAATATTGAAATTGCGCAGCATGTTTGGATGTACCATACCACAGCCCAAAATCTCAACCCAGCCGGTATGCTTGCATAAGCTGCAGCCGCTGCCGCCACATACTGTGCACGAGATGTCCATCTCTGCACTAGGCTCAGTGAACGGGAAATAAGAAGGACGGAAACGAACCTTGGTACCTTCTCCAAACAATTCGGTAACGAAGTAATACAATGTTTGTTTCAGGTCGGCAAAGGATACGTTTTTATCTACATAAAGCCCCTCGCACTGGTGGAAGAAGCAGTGTGCACGTGCAGAAATTGTCTCATTTCGGTAAACCCTGCCAGGGCAGATGACCCGAACAGGCAATGGCTGGGTTTCTAATATTCTGGCTTGAGTAGATGAAGTATGTGTACGCAGCACCCAATCAGGGTTCTGCGATACGTAAAAGGTATCCTGCATATCGCGGGCCGGATGATCGGCAGGCATATTCAATGAATTGAAATTATGCCAGTCGTCTTCAATCTCAGGGCCGGTTGCTACGCTGAAACCAATTTTTTCAAAAATAGAAATGATTTGATTTTCAACAATACGCAGTGGGTGCCTGGTGCCCAGTGGCAAAGGTGCCGCAGGTAAGCTTATATCAATAGCAGGGCCTTTGCCCGAAGCGCCGCCCTGTAAATCTGTAAATTCATTATATTTTCCTTCCGCCAGTTGTTTAAATGCATTAAGCAGCTGGCCGGCTTCTTTGCGCTGATCAGCAGCTACATTTTTCATCTCGGCAGACAACGACTTCACTATACCCTTAGTGCCGAGAAAACGGATACGGAAATTTTCGAGATCCGCAGCGTTTTCTGGTTTGAAGTCGTTGATCTCTGACTGATATTCTTGAATTTGTTCCTGAAGGGATGGCATAATGGTGTAAAGATATTTAAAAGCATTTGAAGGATAAAATAGAACAATAATATACTGATATATTTGAATATTAAGTTTCGAAGAGTTAATCAATGGCGAACTTAAGCTATGGAATTTTTATTATTTAATAGTTTGATAAAAATATATTTAAACTAAACCAACTAATTTATAGGAATAAGTTGTCTTTTAACAAAGAATTATTAACTTTAAAGTTCACACATATTAGTGGTGTGCATAAAATCTAAGCTTATGAAACTATTTACCCACAGGCTCTTAATAATTTTATTTGCTTGCGTAGGCTCGCTTACAGCAAAAGGGCAATTAACTGCAAATTTTACTGCCGACGTTACTGCCGGTTGCGCACCACTGGTTGTTCATTTTCATAATACCACTACCCCCGCATCTGGTACAACGTATGACTGGGATCTGGGCAATGGCACAGGCATCATTCACCTTACAGATCCATCCGGAACCTACCTTACACCGGGAACGACTTATACAGTGAGGCTCACAGCGCATAACGGTAGCAGCACGAGTACGAGAACAATGACAATCACTGTTTATCCGTCTCCAACGGTTTCGTTCACAGCAAGTGATACAACAATCTGCCCGGGTTCGTCAGTTACATTTACAAGTTCATCGCTGGGTGGTGTGCCGGGGCCGGTAACCTGCACCTGGAATTACGGCGACGGATTTTCGGGCACAGGAACTACATCAACTCACACTTATACGGCATCTGGTTTCTACAATGTTACTCTATCCGTTACCAATGCTGATGGATGTGTGGCCTCGCTTACAAAGGTCTCTTACATAGAAGTGTATACACCTGCTGCTGTTTTCTTAACCGCAGCTACCACTTATTTCTGTACGCCTCCGGGGAATGCCGTTTTTACTAATATGACAACCGGTTTCGGTCCGTTCAGCTACGTATGGCGATTTGGAGACGGAAGCCCTACATCGACAGTTACCAACCCGTTACATACTTACCCACTACCCGGCTCTTATACTGTTACGTTGCAAGTGACGGATGGCCATGGCTGCACCGATAGTCTGGTGTTGCCGGGTTACATAGGTGTAGGGTCATTGCATGCAAATTTCATCCATCCTGCCACGGCGTGCGTTAATAGTGTAGTTACGTTCCCTAATACGAGTAGTGCGCACACAGGAAGCAGCTGGGATTTCGGAGACCTGGGTACAGCATCCTCAGATACCGGGTTTCATATCTATACCACACCGGGAACTTATAATGTAAGGTTGATTGTTTTCGATGGACATTGTTATGATACCATTACGTACCCCATAACTATTGTTCCCGGACCTGCTGCCAGTTTTAGTATTTCGCCCACAAATCCCTGTCCACCACCTACTACATTGACATTTACAGGAACTGTTCCGTCAGGAACCACTGTTCGCTGGCTGTATGGCGATGGTACCGGTGGCACAGGAACTACTTCATCTCATACATATTGGCGCAGGGGAATTTATTCAATAAAGATGATCTGTACTTCGTCTATGGGTTGTATCGATACTATAACCAGGTTAGACACACTATATGATATGGTACATTGGATATCGGTTGATAATTATTCCGGTTGCAAGCCACTTTCGGTAACCTTTACACCGCATATGATGACTTGGATGACAGACACGTTGACGATGCATCCATATCCCTTCCCGGTAACATCTTACTCCTGGAATTTTGGGGATGGTTCGCCTGTATCTCCATCGCCAACGCCAACGCATATATTTACTGCCGTTGGCACATATGCAGTGGTGCTCACTTCAATAACCAGCAATGGATGTACGGTGCACGACACAGTTACGATACATGTAGGCCAACCACCTATAGTGACGTTCATAGCAACGCCGCTACATCAGTGTTACCGTAATAACAACATTACATTTATTGCAACCATAGTTAGCGGACCGGTTGACTCATTTATGTGGGTTTACGGAGACAATGAAGGTGACATTACAAGAACTCCGGGTGCATCACATCATTTTATCAGACCCGGATTTTTTTCTGCTACTGTAACGCCTTACTACAATGGATGCCCTGGCCCTCCCTATGTTTTGCCAACGATCATCACTATTGACTCGCCGCAAGCTATTATAAAAGACAGTGTTTATTGCTCACCAAGAAGAAGGGTAGCGTTTGCTGATAGTTCATTGGGTGACGATACTCACATGTGGATATTTGGCGACGGAGCAACATCAACACTTGACAATCCAATACACGACTACGCCTCTGATATTGTTTATGTTTGCAGTCTTGCAACTTACAACATACGAAGTGGTTGCCGGGATACAGCAACTATTAATGTTGATTTGCGACGACCGGTAACAACATTCAGCACTCCGGATACAGCCATATGCAAGAACGATCCTGTGGTCTTTACCGCCACAACAACCGGAGGTGTAATTATTGATTGGATATGGGGCCATCCCGGGGCATTCATAAGCGGGAGTCCGGTCGTCCCCGATACATTTTGGGCGACGGGTATTTATGACATTAAGTTGTTTGCGGAGGATCCAAACAAATGTTGGGACACTATTATTCGGCCACACTATATGTTAGTGGCAAAACCGGATGCCCACTTTACAGTAACGCCTCCTATCGGTTGCTGGCCATTGACATCCATATTTACCGATGCGAGCACTGATGTACCGGGAACATTCTTCACCAATTTCGACTGGTGGTTTGGCGACGGAGGAACAGCATTCGTTACAACACCTTCCGTATCACATACTTTTACTTCAGCAGGTTCTTTTACCACCAAAGAGATCGTTACGGATAATGTAGGTTGTAAAGATACAGTTGAAATACCGAGCGTTACTGTGTGGCGACCTAGTGCAGTATTCACCTGCAATAATGTTCATCCTTGCCGCTACGACGCCATACATTTTACTAACACGTCTATCGGCATTGTAGGCTCGTTCTGGATGTTTGGCGACGGCGACACTTCTACCTTGAATTCGCCATGGCATGCTTACAGAACAGCAGGAACATTTACAGTTAAGTTGGTGGTGACTGATGTGCATGGTTGTACGGATACAGCGACCTATGTTAACTATATCAGCATCATTCAGCCAGTCGCATCATTCTACATGGATGATTCAGTTTCTATATGCCCTCCGCTGATGGTTCATTTCCACAATACTACTACCGGTGCTTTATATTTTTACTGGTCTTTGGGAGATGGTACTTCTTCTACTGCCGTTAATCCTAGTGACCTGTACATAACTCCCGGTTATGACACAGTAAGGCTCATTGCTTCTAACATTTACGGATGTAAGGACACTGTTTACGGACACGTAAATATATTCGGCTACAATGGGGCGTTCAGGTATTCACCGTTGACGGGTTGTGCGCCACTTACCGTTAATTTTTATGCAACAACATTGAATGTTCCAAATATCATCTGGGATTTTGCCGATGGAAATACAAGTCATCTATCTTACTCAGATACTGCGCAGCATGTGTATTTGCAGCCCGGTGCGTATGTGCCAAAACTGATCCTGAGCGATAATTCAGGCTGTCAGAACTCAAGCATCGGCCTCGATACTATCAAAGTAGATGCGGTGTATCCCGGTTTTAAAATATATCCGAACCCGATTTGCGTAGGTGATTCTTTTAAGCTGGTGGATTCATCATGGAGCTACTGGTCAACAATAACAGGGCTTAGCTGGTCGGTAAACGGTATCAACAGCAGCATCGATTCTCCTACTATTTTTATCCCGATAGCTGGTACATTCCCGGTATCGCATACTGATACTGATGGATGGGGTTGTGTGGCAACCGTGGTGAAAGATATTACCATACATCCGTTGCCTATTATAAAGGCCAGCAAGGATACAATTATATGTGTGGGAGATCCGGCAACATTGTTTGGTTCCGGTGGTGTATCATATACATGGGCGCCGCCAGCAACACTTAGCTGTACTGCATGCAACCCAACTCTTGCAACACCTTCTGTGATCACTAATTACACCGTTACCGGCACCGACGGATTTGGATGTAAGAATACGGACACGGTTTCGGTATACCTGATCACCAAAACTGAAAGCAGGGCATGGGGCGATTCCGAGGTTTGTGCAGGATCTCCGGTACCATTGTTTGACTCGGGTGGAACGAAGTTTACATGGCTGCCACCTACATGGCTGAACGACACACATATACAGAATCCAATCTCTACGCCGCAGTCGTCTATTAAATACATGGTGATCTCTCAGTTAGGTAGCTGCATACCCGATACGAATTTTGTAACGATCATTGTGCATCCAATGCCATACATTGAAGCCGGCCCCGACCAAACACTTATTGCGGGTTCTCAGGCTCATATCAATACCACCAGTAAGTACGTTTATAAGTACATGTGGGATCATGGCGAAACACTTGATTGTGATACATGCGCTAATCCGGTAGCATCTATGTCTGTAACTACAACTTATCATATAGACGTCGCAACTGACTTCGGATGCAGAGGCAGTGATTCTATTACCATTCATCTGTTTTGCGATGAGAGCCAGATATTTATACCCAATTCATTCACGCCCAATAAAGACGGTGAGAATGATGTATTCTATCCGAGAGGAACAGGTATCAGTAATATCAAATCGTTCAGGATTTACAACCGCTGGGGACAATTATTATTTGAGCGCTCTAACATAGATATCAACGATGAGAAAAATGCCTGGGATGGATCATTCCATGGCGATGGACCACGGCCTGACGTATACGTGTATGTGATAGAAGCTATTTGCGAGACAGGAGAACCTTTCCATTTGAAGGGCGATGTAACAATAATCAGGTAAACGAGGCACATGGAAAAGATGAACAGAAGAAAGGTGTATGCCCGGTTGCTGAACCTGAAACAGCGCGTTATTGCTGGCGTAGCTTTTGCAGGAGCAATGATAGTTTCAAATACCGAAAGAGCTGTAGCTCAGGCCGATATTCACTTTTCGCAATTTTATGAAACATCCGTACTGCGCAATCCGGCATTGACAGGTGTTTTTGGCGACGATTATAAGGTAGGTGCCTACTACCGTAGCCAGTGGCGTAGTGTTTCGAATCCGTATACTACGTTTCTTGTTAGTGGAGAAACACATTTTCAGTTAAAAGAAACATCAGAGGATTTTATTAGCGTGGGTTTGCTGAGTTTCTACGACAAAGCTGGCAGTGTAGACCAAAAGATCACTTCCATCTACCCGGCTATCAATTATAACAAGTCCTTGAATCCGGAAAGAAATTCATTTTTGTCTTTTGGTTTTACAGGCGGGTATTTGCAGTATAGCTACGACCCTTCAAAGGCAACTTTTAATAACCAGTACCAGGGAGGGAAGTATGATCCCAAAAACCCGACAATGGAAAACCTGCCTAATGCAAAAATGACTGTATGGGATCTGGGTGCGGGTATCAATTTCAATACAAGCAGGGGTGAAAATAATGATCTTACTTATGTGATTGGCATATCCGGCTACCACTTCACTACTCCTAAATTTTCCTACTATCAAAAAGCAGAAGTAACCGAAAATATGCGCCTTAATGGCAATATAGGTGTGAGCAGCAATTTGAATGATCGGTTCTCATACATGGTACAGGGTAATTATTCCATGCAGGGCACTTATCGTGAGATTATGTTTGGTGGGCTTCTGCATTGGAATCAGAAAACTGTGAGTGTAGATGATATATTCACTATTTCAGGGGGCATTTTTTACCGTTTCCAGGACGCTTTGATCCCTGTATTTAAGATCAACTACAAAAAACTGTGCGTGGGTATCAGTTACGATGTAAACGTATCGACCCTGAAAGATGCCAGTAATATGCAGGGTGGGTTAGAATTTACCTTATACCATACCGGCAATTTTACCGACAAGGGTGTGTCTAAGAAGACTGTTTGTCCCAAATTTTAATTAGTGCTAATTAAATACAACTAGATGTACCCTAAGGCTGTTAATACCGGGGTGCAAAAATTAGTCTGTTTTCCAGATTCAGAAAAGGTGGTAATTCCGGGAAGGAAAACATTGCAACAACTTTATCTATCAGACTATTAATAAATCAACTATTCAACATATCAGCACATCCCCTACCTTTGCATCTATGAATACAGAGCAGAAACTTAGGAAATTACTGAACGAGCAGATACTGATCATAGACGGGGCCATGGGTACAATGGTGCAGCGTTATAAACTGGAGGAGGGAGATTACAGGGGCGAACGATTCAAGGACTGGCATACTGATGTGAAGGGTAACAATGATTTGTTGTGCCTGACTCAGCCCCTGATCATAAAAGAAATTCACAAACAATACCTTAAGGCCGGAGCCAATATTCTGGAAACTAATACTTTCAACGGTCAGGTTATTTCACTGGCCGACTATGAGATGCAGTCACTGGCATACGAGCTCAACGTGGCGGCTGCAAAACTGGCAAGAGAAGCCATACAAGAGTATGCCGCAGAGAATAATGTCACAACAGAAAATCTGTTTGTTGCTGGTGCAATAGGGCCTATGAACAAAACGCTGTCTTTGTCGCCCGATGTAAATAATCCGGGTTTCAGGTCGGTTACGTTTGATGAGGTAGCTGACGCATACTATGAGCAGATAAAAGGACTGGTAGACGGTGGAGCTGATATACTGTTGGTTGAAACAATTTTCGACACGCTGAATGCAAAGGCAGCCATATATGCGATCAACAAATTCTTCAGAGACACCAAGATCGAAAAGCTTCCGGTTATGATTTCGGGTACTATCACTGATGCGTCGGGTCGGACATTGAGTGGCCAGACTCTTGAGGCTTTCCTTATTTCAGTGATGCATGCCAATCCGGTGAGTATCGGACTAAACTGTGCCCTAGGTGCGCAGGAAATGAGGCCACACGTTGCCGAGCTTGCCGGCATTGCGCCATGCCGCGTTAGTGCTTATCCAAATGCCGGATTACCCAATGCAATGGGTGAATATGACGAAACTCCTGAGCAGACTGCAGCCATTGTGGCCGAGTGGGCGAGAGAGGGTTGGGTTAATGTTTTAGGTGGTTGCTGTGGCACTACACCTGATCATATTGCTGCTATTGCAAATGCTGTGAAGGACTTAAAGCCAAGACCATTGCCGGAGCTACTGAGTGCATAATATAGTCAGGGCCGCGTGGGCAATTTAACCTATCGCAGAATGCCCGAAAAAAGTGCAAGGAACTTTTAGCCCAAAACATTTTGACAGATCACGGCTTCAGGAAATGAACCGCAGTGATGAGCAATGTAACACGTTCAAAAAGAAATAAACAGAGAGCGAGTAAATCCCTTGCATTGACCCGCCAACTAGCAATAGCAAAAAGACCGGACAAGAGTTAGCCTGTAGCTGCTGTTGAGGTATATAACAATAACGATAGGAAAGTAAAATTGTCGGTTCTTAAAGGCGAAGATGTTTATCTGGGTTTTGGGGCAGCCTGGTGAAAAAGTACATCACAGAAGTCTTGTTTACTTACTTTGCCGGTGGGTGGCATGCTAATGAGTCCGAGCAATATGCCCTCGTGTTTACCAACATAGTTTATGATTGACCAAGTTGGGAATTTT
>CAIKOJ010000054.1 GCA_903829015.1 uncultured Bacteroidota bacterium | reverse complement strand
TGCCTGCCGGTAGGCAAGTTATTTGGATCACAACAATCTCACGGATTCTTTTTCCTGAAATTTCGTTCATCAACCCTGCTTCATGAAACTGCTGTTTTTCTTCCGGTTTCTTCCGGTGCCGGAAGATCCGAAAACTGCGCAATTATTTGATTATCAACTAGTTTTTGTAGTAATTGCGGGTTGGCTGGGAAAATCCCGAAACCGCAAAACCCGAAGCCTGTACACTGACTTGTAAACTGATTTCGCCTTTTTGTAAATATCGGGTTTGGGATGCGAATGGCAAAATGAAAAATCAATGACAGGTCGTATACGGCCTATGATAGGACGGAGATGGCCTATGGTGGAAAAAAGTTTGTGTAAAATATATAAACGGGTATTGTGCACAATGTGGAAAGAACTGGAGCGAAATATTTGAAACTGATTATACAATGCCTGGAGAGGAGAAAATAAGAGGCGGCAAAGAAGAAAAAACCAAGTGGTTACAAAAGCTAGAAAAGATAAGAAATCAAAACTTCCATTCTTACAGTGTGAAAGAAGAGGAATATAATTTTCTATATCAAATAAATCAATCGCTTATCGAAAGGAATGACTAAAATTGTCATATTCATTTGCGGCTTAAGTAGTATGCTAATTAGCCGACAGAATATAATTTGTATCACTATAATTACAAATTGCTATTGAACGATCCCTGAGTGTGACTAGTTCACTTGAGTTAACAACATTCGCTTTTTTAAGTATTTTTACAAATATGTGTAGGAGTCTGTTATTGTTTTTACTGGTGTGTGGGATGTTTATGTGCGAAAGGGTAGAGGCTAAGACTGGCGGTAAGAAGAGCAAGGCCAGCTTCAGGCTAGTGGAGGCTTTTTCGCAGCGGATGCTGCCGGGGAAGTCGGGTGGGGCGATAAAGACGGATAGTCATTTTATATTAGTTTGGCAGGATGAAGCAAAGCCTGCAGATGCATTCTATTGGAAGAACGATAACAACTGGCAGCAGTGCATAGCTGCCAAAGCGCATAAGGCTGTGAGAGGTCAGGTCAGGGCGGGTTTTGAATACAGCCAGGAGCGCGCAGGGCTGGCAGGTGTGAACAAGGGCGATACAATAATACTCACCCCAAGGCATGGCAGCGGTAGTGCGGTGCCTGAACCATTGCAAAAAAAGAAAGGTAATTTTGTTTGTTATAAAACGCAGGAGGGCGCATGGTACTCTGTGCCTGTATTGAAACTGGCACAAAAGCATGATATTGCGCTGCCTTGATAACTATTGACGATCTTTTAAATCGATTTATGAACCGGAATATACTAGTGGTTTTGTTGTTGTGTGTATGTGGCAGTGGGCAGGCGCAGCCGTGGATGCCGAAGGGCGTAGTAGGGCCTATTAAATTTGCTGATGCGCGGGCGAGGTACGAGCGGGAAACTGAAAACGATCATGAAGCGATTGCTGTGAAGGGAGAGGAGCGTGAAGGCAAGGATCATCTGTTTCAGAAATGGGATTGGTACTGGCAACAGCACCTGGATAAGGACGGGTATATGGTACCACCGATCAAGACTACTGAGGCATGGCTGAAGTATACGGCTCAGCACCACTCTGGTGCACGAACCACTAGCATACCGTCTAACTGGATATTTCAGGGGCCGCATTTGTCCGGCGGCGGATATGCAGGTATAGGTAGGGTGAATGTTGTTGCGTTCGATCCGGTTGACTCCAATACATTTTATGTAGGTAGTGCGGCAGGCAGTACCTGGAAGACCACCAACGGTGGAACTTCGTGGACTTCACTATATGATTTTCTGCCAACGCTGGGTGTAGCAGACATAAAGATCAATCCGAGAAACAGGAATACAATTTATGTGGCTACAGGAGACGGAGATGGTGGCGATGCATACAGTTCGGGTGTGATAAAGTCATATAACGGTGGGCTTACGTGGAGTACAACGGGGCTTAGCTGGATGCCAACTGCATACCATAATGCAAGATCGCTGCTGATCAATCCACTAGACACAAATACTTTGATACTGGGTACTAACAATGGTATTTATAAAAGCCATAACGGGGGCGCCACATGGGTGAATTTTGCGACAGGTGATTTTAAACAACTGCTGTACAAACCCAATGATACCAATGTGATATACGGTACAGTGTACGGATCGCCATCGGCGCAGATAGTCAGATCAACTGATGCAGGGACCACGTGGACAACTGTTACGTCGTTTACTGATGCGCAACGAATCAATATCGCTGTTTGCCCTACCAGTCCTTCGGTAGTTGAGGCCATTGCATCCAATCCATCTTCAGGTCTGCGGGGGATATACAGTTCCACCAACAGCGGACTTACTTACAATCCTGTCTTTACTGATGATACCAGCTGTAGCAATAATATGCTGAACTGGGAACTGGGACTGCCTACCAGCGACTGTGGCGGACAAGGATGGTACGATCTGTGCATTGCTATCAACCCCGCTAATGTAAATGAAATAACCGTGGGTGGTGTGAACACTTACTACTCTAACGACGGTGGCTTATCGTGGCAAATAGTAAATACATGGTGGGGTGGTTTGACCGGGGTTTCGACAGTACATGCCGACAAACATTTTCTAGGGTATAATCCGCTCACAGGCGGTCTGTTTGAATCCTGTGACGGCGGTGTGTACAAAAACTACGGGCCTCTGACTGCGCCGTGGACTGATCTTTCGAACGGTATTTGTGTGACTGAGTTTTACAGGAATGCAGTTGCCAACGGTGCAACTTTTTGTATTGGTGGTGCGCAGGACAATGGAACCAAAATGGTTAACGGCGGAACATCTACAGACCTGACAGGAGGAGATGGTATGCAGCCATTGATCAACTATGGCGACCCGAATAATATCTTTTACTGCTCTTATCAAAACGGTGCAGTAGATATGACAAGAGATGCGGGAGCTCACTATCACAGCATTACCGATACTCTGCACAGTTCGGGTGCTTGGGTAACACCTTATGTGATACACCCTAATGATACCGCCACACTTTTTCTGGCTTATAAAAATGTTTTCATTACGCACGATAATGGCATTTCGTGGAGGGCAATGTCGCCGATATTTGATAGTAACTCTAATATAGAGATACTGCAGGTGGCACACAGCAATGCTAACTATTTATATACAGTACATCAGGATTACAACATATGGAAGTCGGTGCTGCATTACACCAATTGTTTCGGGTTGTACTGGGATACTATTCATGTTCCGTTCAATAATTTCATTTCTGACTTGGCAATAGATCCGCGCAATGAAAACATAATCCATGTAACAGTAAGTGGTTA
This sequence comes from uncultured Bacteroidota bacterium, assembly GCA_903829015.1. GTDB lineage: Bacteria > Bacteroidota > Bacteroidia > Chitinophagales > Chitinophagaceae > Nemorincola. The sequence goes on along the minus strand of CAIKOJ010000054.1, from coordinate 21,675 downwards.
CGGTACGGATAAGGTTTGGCGTTACAATCTGGCTACGGGTATCTGGACCAATGAGAGCGGTTCTCTTCCTGATCTTCCGGTTAATTGTGTGCTGATAGATTCAGCAACGCATACGCTTTATGTGGGCACAGATGCAGCAGTATTTTATAAAGATACTGTTATGACGGACTGGGCACTTTTCAATACGCATCTACCCACTGTTCATGTAACCGATCTGAACATCAATTACACAACGGGTGAGTTGTGGGCAGCTACTTTTGGCAGGGGTATGTGGAAAACGAGAAAAGCAGATTATCCGCCGGCGCTTGGTGTAAGGGCTTTAGAAGAACATCAGCTGAATATATATCCGAATCCGGCGCATGGAATCCTTACGCTCAGCACAAACAACAGTGAACTAACCAATAGTGAGGTTACTGTAAAAATGCTCGGCGCTGATGGCCGAACAGAGCTGGTAACTAAAGGTTTGTTTGATTTCAGCGGCAACATGCTGTTAAGTATTGAAGGACTATCTCCGGGATTTTATATATGTGAAGTGATTAACGGAACTACCACAGATCGAAATAAAGTAATAATATATTAACGCAGGAAAAGTTAATGTATGGAATATGGTACTCTTGCAAATAATATACCTATAACACAATTTCAAAGTAAAATGTAAATTTGCTGCTCACAATAAAACTCAGCATCGAGTACAAATGGCCATATTAGGTAATCTGATAGCTCGTTCTCTTAAACTAAGGAAACAATTCAAACTTCCTGTAGCAAGTCCGCAAACATATCAACGCCATACCCTCAGGCATTTGCTTGAGCGGGGGCAGTATACTTCATTTGGTAAGCATTATGGGTTTGGAGATATTTTAAGTAAAGAAGTTGATTTCATAAAGGTGTTCAGGGAGCGTGTTCCTGTTTCCAGTTACAATGAAATGCACAGCCAATGGTGGTACAGGTGCCAGGAGGGTGAAGAGAATGTGACATGGCCGGGCAAAGTGAAATATTTTGCGCTTAGTTCGGGTACATCAGAATCTGCCAGTAAGCATATACCGGTAACGCAGGATATGATCCGATCGATCAAGAAAGTTGGTTTCAAGCAGTTATACAGCATGGCCAATTTTAAGATCAAACCGGTAACTTTCGAGAAAGGGATACTGATGCTGGGCGGCACCACTACTTTGTTTGAAAAGGGCGACCATTACGAGGGCGATATGAGTGGTATCAGTGCCATGAACATGCCCAGGTGGATGTCATCGCTGTTATACAAGCCGGGGCAAAAGATATCAAAACGCCCGAAATGGGAAGACAGGATAGATCTTATAGTGCGGAAAGCTACCCAATGGGACGTAGGTACGGTTTGCGGAGTGCCGGCATGGGTGCAGATAGTGATGGAGCGGGTGATCAAGTACCATAAAGTAAAGAACATACACGAAATTTGGCCCAATCTGAATGTGTACATTCATGGTGGGGTATCAATAGAGCCATACAGAGAGAGCTTTAAGAAACTGCTGGGTAAACCGATCACTTTTATTGAAACCTATATGGCATCGGAAGGGTCGTTTGGTTTTCAGGCGAGGCCAAAGGGTGGGATAAAGCTAGTACTGAACGCATGGATATTCTACGAGTTCATACCATTTACGAGCGATAATTTTGATGAGGACGGTAATTTCAAGCCTAATCCGCAAACCTTGATGGTTCAGGACGTGCAGGAAGGGGTGGAATATGCGGTGGTGCTGAGTACCTGCTCGGGCGCTTGGCGGTATATTATCGGCGATGTGATCAAATTCACAAATGCAAAAGAGCACGAAATTGCCATAGTTGGGCGAACCAAACAGTTTTTGAGCCTTTGCGGAGAGCACATTTCGGTGGACAATATGAATAAGGCGATTGAGATCGTATCCAAAAAAATGAATATAACGATACGCGAATTTGCTGTTGCCGGTCAGAAACATGGTGATTTCTTTGCGCATCAGTGGTATATAGGGTGTGATAGTGAAAATGTGGATGCTGTGCAGTTAAAACAACTGCTCGATGAAACGCTTTGCCAGCTCAATGACGATTACGAAGTAGAGCGTACTTCTGCCTTGCAGGAGTTGTTTGTAGAGATCTTACCCAGCAACATATTCATTGACTATTTGCGCTCGAAAGGTAAAGTGGGTGCTATGAGCAAATTCCCTCGTGTGCTTAAAAACGAGCAACTTAGGGATTGGACGGAGTATCTGAAGCAATGTAAAGTGACCACAAGTTAACACCGGCGGGTTTTTTCAATTCTAATTTACTTACTACACAAAGCATCTTATCTTTACACTGAATAAAGATACAAGATGAATAAGACTATTTTAATTACCGGTGCTACTTCCGGTTTTGGTAAAGCCATTGCATTTCGATTTGCGAAGGAAGGTTATACTGTTTGTATTACCGGTAGGAGGGCTGAGCGCCTCGCTGAGGTGAAGCAGGATCTTGAAAGTAAGTTTGGTACAAAAGTGATCACACTACAATTTGATGTGCGTAACCGCAAGCAGGTGGAGGAAGCTCTTGGCGATCTCAAGAGCAAGCTGGATAAGATAGATATACTTGTAAATAACGCGGGGCTGGCATCGGGCATGGCTACTATCGATGAAGGAGATATTGATGACTGGGAGACAATGATAGATACCAACCTAAAAGGGCTGCTGTATGTGACGAGGCAGATTGCCCCTTTGATGCGTGCACAGGCCAGCGGGCACATCATCAACATTGGTTCTACTGCGGGTAAGATGGTTTATAAGAACGGCAACGTGTATTGCGCTACAAAATATGGAGTGGAAGCATTGAATCAGGCTATGCGTATTGATCTGCTGCCATATGGCATCAAGGTCACAGCAATCAATCCTGGTATGGCGGAGACTGAGTTTTCACTGGTGCGTTTTAAAGGAGATGCCGAAAGAGCCAAGAATGTGTATGCCGATATTAATCCGTTGAAAGGAGAAGACATTGCAGACATAGCCTGGTATGTGGCCAACCTGCCTCCACATGTTTGTATCAACGATCTTACGGTTACCTGCCTTACACAGGCAACGAGTGTATACGGGATTAAGGAAGCGGAGCGGGTAAAGCCTCAATAAAAAAAATGCGTAACTTTATATAAAACTACTAAAGTGGCCACTACATACCATATCCGTGTAAAGAAAGAATACGCAGCAGCCGTGATTGAAGACCTGCAAAAGATGGATGCCGTGGAATTAATTAATGACGAAGAAGCATTTGATATCCCGCAATGGCAAAAGGATGAAGTCAGGAGGCGTATTGAGAAATATAAAAATAATCCCGGACAGCTAATTGACGAAGAATCATTTTTTAAAATGTTAGATGCTGAATAGGAATTATGCCCGGGTACCGCCTGATATTTACACCGGAAGCGAGGGAGGATGTGCTGTCTGCCGCCCTTTATTATGATGATCAGTTGCCGGGATTAGGCAAAATATTTAGAGGTGAGGTGAAGCGCCAGTTACTATTGCTAAAACAAAATCCATACACCCGTTCTGTGCGTTATGATAATGTGCGTTTTGCGGTTACCCGTAAGTTCCCTTATTCAATACACTACACTATTAATGAAAGACTTGTAATTATAGCGGCGGTCCTTTGCGATTACAGGGATCATGCAGAACATTGGAAATTATAATGAACACATGTTTACATCAACAACGCAAATAAGAGTACGTTACGGTGAGACCGATCAGATGGGATATCTGTACTACGGCAATTACGCATTGTATTACGAAGTGGGTAGGGCAGAAGCCATCAGGCAACTTGGGTTTACGTACAGGGAGTTGGAAGAAATGGGTATCATGATGCCGGTTGTAGAATTGCACAGCCATTACTACAGGCCGGCTTTGTATGATGATCTGGTTACAGTGAAAACCTCTTTAAAAGAACTACCTGACAGTCCGAAGATTCAGTTTCACTCGGAGTTGTACAACGAAGCCGGACAGTTGCTGAACAAGGGTGTGACCACTCTGGTGTTCTACGATCCCAAACTAAAAGCAAAAGCAAATATGCCGGAAGAATTGTACAGCCGGCTGTCACCATTTTTTAATAAAGAGCAATGAGCAATACGGCAGCAGCGATCATAACCATAGGCGATGAATTGCTGATAGGACAGGTAACTGATACAAACTCGGGATGGATAGCGCAGCGCATGAACGAACTGGGTATAGATGTGCTCAGGAGGGTAGCAGTGGGAGATGAGAAGAATGCAATAATCAATGCACTTGATGCAGAATTGAAAGATGCTTCAATCGTAATAATAACAGGCGGCTTAGGCCCAACGGCTGATGATATTACCAAGCCATTACTGAATGAATATTTTGGAGGCAAGCTGGTGATCTCTGAACCAGTGCTTGCGCACCTGAAGGAACTTTTTTCCAGACGTAACCGACCATTTCTGGAACGGAATATGAAGCAGGCAGAAGTGCCCGATGTATGCACTGTGCTGTTCAATAAAATGGGCACTGCGCCCGGTATGTGGTTCGATAAAGATGGAAAAGTAATAGTGTCGTTACCGGGTGTACCGTTTGAAATGATGCACATCATGCAGGTTGAGGTACTGCCGAGGCTTAAGGAGCGTTTCACCAGCGAGCCAATTATACACAGGTCGGTGATCACAGCAGGTGAGGGTGAGAGTTTTATTGCTGAGCGGATCAGCGATATTGAAGCCGCATTACCCGCGCGCATTAAGTTGGCGTACTTGCCGGGTGCGGGTATGGTGAGGCTGCGACTTACCGGCAGGGGCGGTGGAGTAGAATCTTTAGTCAAAGACCTGGAACTTTATCAACATCAAATTGCTGAACGCCTCGCCAATGTAGTTATTGCAACGGAAGATATTCCGCTGGAGCAGATACTAGGTAGGTGGTTCATGGCAAATGGTGCTACATTGGGTATGGCAGAGAGTTGCACAGGTGGTTATTTGTCTCATCATATTACGCAGGTGAAAGGTTCATCAGAGTATTTCAAGGGCAGCATTGTTTGTTACAGCAACGAGATAAAAGAGAAAATACTTGGCGTAAAGAAAACGACCATTGAGGAATATGGTGCAGTGAGTGAGGAAACGGTAACAGAAATGGCAAGGGCTGCGATAGGTGTGCTGGACGTAGATTATTCATACGCCGTAACGGGTATTATGAGTGAAGGCGGCGAAAGTGACCGGCTTGAAATCGGTACAGTGTGGATGGCCGTTGCTGATAAAACAAATGTGGTAGCTAAGAAGTTCTGGTTCCCTTACGACAGGGCGCGGAACAAAGAGATGGCGGTATCGATGGGGATGCTGATGATCTGGAAGTTTATCAATAAACAGCTCTGACCGGCAAATTCAGCGATAAAATTATGAGTGCTCAAATGGTTTTTCTTATTGGTATGCCTGCTGCGGGAAAGACGTATTGGGGAGAGCGGCTGACAGAGGAGTACGGCTGGGAGTTCGTTGATCTGGACGAATTTATAGCAGAAAAAGAAAAAGCAAGTATTCAAGCTCTATTTGCTATGTACGGCGAGGCCGGATTCAGAGAGCGGGAGCATAAAGGTTTAAAACAGGTAATCTACAAACATTCTTTACCAACGGTAGTTGCATGCGGAGGTGGAACACCTTGTTTCTTTGACAACTTAGCTTTGATGAAAGCCGCCGGGACTGTTGTTTATATTCACGTGGAAGTAACAACGCTGGTGGAGCGCCTGGCAGCAAGCACTTTTGCCCGACCGCTGCTCAGAGGGCGGGGCGATATGGATGCGTACCTCAACGAATTGCTGACGAAGCGGCGTTCGTTTTATGAGCAGGCGCATTTTACATTTTCAGGAGAAGAAATTTCTATTGACAACTTTACAAAAATAATGAAGTGATGAATAAACGTTTGCTAATGGCTGGGGCATTGTTTGCTGCGTCGGCGGTAATGCTTGGTGCTTTTGGAGCTCATGCACTAAAAGTGCGTCTTACCCCCGATATGCTCCAGGTATTCGAAACCGGAGTGCGTTATCAGTTTTATCATAGCATAGCGCTGCTGGTTTGTGGTATGCTATATGCAAGTTTTCCGGTAAAGCAAATGAAGATTGCAGGCAACTTCTTTGTGGCTGGCATAGTATTATTCAGTGGGTCGTTGTACGCCATTTCTTTGCTGAGCATGAGTGGCACAAGTATAGGTCCTGCCGGGGTGCTTACCCCTATAGGTGGGTTGTTGTTCATTTTGGGTTGGTTGTTTGTTGTGTTGGGTTTGAACAATAAGAATGTAAAGTGATCTTTCTGAAGCACATAGATACGCCTCTCGGTAAAATGCGCATTGGTGCCACTGACGAAGGTGTCTGTTTGTTTGATTTCCAATACCGCAAAAGTATTGATGCAATTATGGCGCGTATTGAAAGGCTGGCGGGTGATAAATTTTCAGAAGGGGAGCATCCGCATTTTCAATTGCTGGAGAGTCAGATAGGGGAGTACTTTAGCGGTGAAAGAAAGGATTTTGATGTGCAGCTTCATTTATTGGGTACGCCATTTCAGAAAAGTGTGTGGATGGGGTTGGTGCAGATACCCTACGGCGATACGAGATCGTATAAACAGCAATCTATTTTTCTGGGAAACGAAAAAGCCATACGGGCAGTAGCAGGTGCTAACGGCGAGAATGGAATTGCAATTATTGTTCCCTGCCACAGAGTGATAGGCGACAATGGCAGCCTCGTTGGGTATGGAGGTGGTCTGCAGCGCAAAAAATGGTTGCTGGAACACGAAAGGAAACACTCGGGAAAAACAGGGCAAGGAAGTTTGTTTGCATAAGTGCCCTCAACCTTTTTGTGGTTTCTGGTCTGCTTTATAACGACCAGTTTTTCAGGTTCGAAATTGACTTTTCGAAAAGCCGCTAGAACAGCCTTCTACCAAAACGAAAACATCGAAATTGATACCGTAAATAGAGTCATTAAATCTGTTTCAACTCGAAATGATTTTCGACCGCGGTTGTAAAAAGAAAAAGGCTGCATGGAACACGCAGCCTCTTAAAAAATATCATTTGATTAAATTAATCGCAGTACCAAACATAGAAGCATGTACCCATGTCGTTGCAGTAAACATACCACCAGCAAAGATCCTGAGTTACACCTTTTCCAGTCTGTTTGTCGTCTGGTGCTTTTTCAAGTTTGTGTGTCTTTCTGAAATTGCTTTTTGCTTTGTTGATCTGCGCTGCTTCCAGGTTGCCTAATTTTTGTCCAGACTTAAATGTCTTGTTGTTGATAACGGCTTCCTTATCGCCGGTATTGTTAGTTATTGAATTTAAAAATTTGATATCGTTGGCGTTCAATATCCTACCTTCTTCAAACTGAGTGATGTAGGCATATCCTTTTGGTTTATCCTTTGACTGTTTTTGTGCAACAGCAGAATCCATGGCAACCAATACAAATGCAAATGCCATTAATACTGCGATGAAGTTGATTTTTTTCATGTGCGTAATTTTGGTTTAAAAGTAGAAATAAAATTTTGGAAAACTAGGGGTCAAGGCTAAATTGTTGTGATTTTTTATTGATTTCTTTAAACGTGAATGATGGAATGCGCCGTTTTTGTTTAGGTGACTGTTTTTTGTATGGAGTTTTCGCCAGATAGGGTGATCGTTTTAATCGCATTTTAATCTTTCAACTTTTTGAGTATTTGCATCTTCCTGTAAATAAATAGTTTATTTATACATGTGTTTTTAAAGTTCTATTGCCGAGTGTTAAAGCTGGACATATGAGATGAATAATTTATAATAAAAGAGGCTACCTGATTTCCAATATTTCGGAATTGTTTGCAACCTGTGGTGAAATGCAGTAAAAAATATATACGTATGCTGTGGAAACGTATTTTTCTACGCCTAATAATTTTTTTTTCTTGCGATTTAGTATTATGTTTACAATTGGTAAAATGGAATGTTAATATATGTCTTGTTCTGACTGGTCAAACAGATTGGAATAGGTGTATTTTAACTGTAAGTAATTAACAAGGAATTTGGTTTTTAAAGCCCGGTTTATGAGTTTGGTAAATAAACTCAGTAAGTCCGGACAAGTTGTAAAAGATGCAGGCAGTTATTTTTACAAAGCCGGTGTTTCGAACAGTATAAATCCAATGAGATGTTAATTGAGAAATGAAACAGTTTTAATGGTAGTTATTACCCCGAAATCTGAAAACAATAAAGTATTAGTAACGAAAAATAATTGAACGATATGACCCCCAAATTTACTTTTTTATTTGCAGCGAAAAATAGGTTAGGTGCTTTAGCGATCTTTCTGCTTATGTTGGCTGTCTCGGTACCCAGTGTGGTTTTTGCCGTGGCACCTACATTTACAGGCGGCAGTCCGCAGAGCTTATCTATTTGTCAAAATACTGCAACGTCGATCAATTCGTTACTTCAGATCAATGATGCTGATTTGGGTCAGACCGAGACATGGACAGTGTTCTCAGGTCCGGCTCACGGCACTATTACGCTGGGTGGTACACAGATATCTACCGGCGGTGTCGTTACGCCAACCGGTTTCAGTTATACGCCTACGGCGCACTATGGTGGCACCGATGCGTTTACAATTCAGGTATCTGATGGTACAGGCGGAACAGCGTTAACCACTATCAATGTAACTGTAAGCCCTAATTCTACTACCGGCACTAACAGTGTTTGTACAGGTTTCACAACAAATTTAAGCAACTCTACTCCCGGTGGTGTGTGGACTAGCAGTAACGTAACGATTGCAAACGTTGGTACAGGTTCGGGTGTTGTTACTGGGTTCTCTCCGGGTGTTGCTACTATTTCGTATACAGTAGGAGGTTGCAGCGGTACAATGCCGGTAACTGTTAATCAGACACCAACAGGCATCAGCGGAACTTTCACTATGTGTCAGGGTGGAACACAAACTTTGACCAATGGTTACGGCGGTGGTGTTTGGACATCAAGTGCACCAGGTGTTGCAAGTGTTAACCCCTCTACAGGTTTAGTAACAGGTGTATCTTCAGGCAACGCAACAATAACTTATACACTAACAGGTGGCTGTATTGCTACTCAGGTAGTTACTGTGAATGGTAACCCTGCTGGTATCACCGGCACAACGGTTGTCTGTGTTAATGGCAATGTAACTCTGGCTGATGCAACTGCAGGTGGTGTGTTTACCAGCAGCTCACCGGGCACAGCTACAATTGGCGGCGGCACCGGTCTGGTAACAGGTATTGCTGCGGGCACAATAAACATTACATATACTTTAGGTACAGGTTGTTTTGCTACTACTCCATTAACAGTCAATCCTTTACCTGCAAATATTACCGGCACACTAACAGTGTGCGCGGGTTTAACAACTGCACTAGCCGATGCAACAGCGGGCGGAACATGGACCAGCAGTACTCCTGCAACAGGGTCTGTAGTTCCGGCAACCAATGTAACTATTGCTGGTGTTGCTGCAGGTACAACAACAATTACTTACAGCCTTCCTACCGGTTGTTTTAAAACAACAGTGGTTACTGTTAATCCATTGCCTGCAGCTATTACTGGTACTGCATTAGTTTGTGTTGGTCTTACTACCAACCTAAGCAATGCAACAGGTACAGGTGTATGGACCAGCAGCAATCCAGCACAGGCAACTATTGGTTCTACTACCGGTGTTGTTACCGGTATAGGTGCTGGTAATCCTGTAGTTAATTATACTTTGGCTACCGGATGTTTACAGTCTGTTACTTTAACGGTTAATCCTTTGCCGGCATCTATCGGCGGTACGTTTATAGCCTGTCCCGGAACATCAGCCACTTTAACTGATGCAACTGCAGGCGGTGTTTGGGTAAGTAATAATACAGCAGTTGCCACCATCGGATCTTCTACTGGTACTTTTACTGGCGTTTCGGCGGGCACATCTACTATTACATATACATTACCAACTGGTTGTATGATCACAACCACGATTACTATTAATCCAAATCCTTCGGCGATCACTGGTTCTGCTTTGGTTTGTGTGAATTCAAATACAACGCTTGCAAGTGCTACAGGTGGTGGATTATGGAGCAGTAGTAATACGGCTTTGGGTTCTATCGTATCAGGAACCGGAGTGCTTACAGGCGTTGCCGCAGGTAACCCCGTTATTACTTATACATTACCTACCGGCTGTATCGCTACTGTTATCGCCACAATTAATCCTTTGCCAGCAGCAATTACTGGTGCAACCAGTGTTTGTGTGGGTGGTACTACTACGATAGCAGATGTTTCAGGTACCAGTACATGGAGCAGCAGTAATACTTCATTTGCCACTATCGGTGCTTCTACCGGTATAGTGAATGGTGTTGCAAACGGCGCATTAACAATGACATTTACTTTGCCAACCGGATGTTTTGTTACTCAGGCCTTCACGGTTAATCCAACCCCTGCGGCGATTGCCGGTACGCCAAACGTTTGTGTTGGTTCAACCAGAACATTAACCGACGCCACAGGCGGTGGTTTATGGAGCAGCAGTAACGGTGCATTAGCAACAGTTGGTTCTACAACTGGTATTGTAACGGGTGTTAGCGGTGGTAATCCGACTATTACATATACATTACCGGCAGGTTGTTTTGCAGTATCAGCATTTACTGTAAATGCGCAGCCGCCTGCAATAGGAACGGCAAGTGTAACGTCTTTTTCTACTCCCGGTGCTTATACTTATGTAGTACCTGCAGGTGTAACATCAATTAACGTTTCCGCTAGTGGTGCGCAGGGAGGTAATTATCTTAGTGGTGCAACCGGAAATGGAGGTAAGGGCGGTAATGTGCAGGGTGCACTTACTGTTACACCAGGTCAGCAATTATTTATTTTCGTAGGTTCTCAGGGCGGTTCAAACAGTGGTGGTGCCGCAGGAAATAGTTTTGGAGGTGGTGAAAATGGTGGCTCAGGTGGTACGAGCAGCGGTGGTGCCGGCGGTGGTGCAGCAAGCGATGTGCGCACCAGCATTACAGGCGGAGCCAGCAGTGTGGGATCATTGAACAGTCGCGTATTTGTAGGCGGCGGCGGCGGCGGTGCTAGTTTCAGCTGCAGTCCTCATCTTGATGGGGGCATTGGTGGTTTCCCTGCAGGTGGAAACGGTCTTTTTTCATGCAGTACCGCACCAACAGGCGGCAGCCAGACATCCGGAGGTATTGGAACATGTTATTCAGGTAATTGCGGCAGTAATGGCGGACAGGGTTTCGGTGGTTCAGGTATTTTCTTTGGCGGCGGCGGCGGCGGCGGTTACTTCGGCGGCGCGGGCGGCGGTGAAGCTTCAGGTTCAGGTGGTTCTTCTTTTGCAGGTGCAGGTACAAGTGGTGTTTCTTTCAATAATGGCGCTCAATCAGGTGGCGGCAGCGTATCAGTCTCATTCTTTTTAGCTACGAACACTGTTTGTGTTGGTTCCAGTTTGGCATTAAGTAATAGTCTTGCCGGTGGTGCCTGGACAAGCAGCAACACTGCCATAGCTACTGTTAACAGCAGCACCGGACTGGTTGCTGGTGTTTCAGCAGGTCCGGCTGTGATTACATATACTACAACAGGAGGCTGTTTTGCTACTCTGGCAATAACAGTTAATCCAACTCCATCAGCTAACACCGGTTCAAACAACGTTTGTGTTGGTTCAACTACTACGCTCGCCAACTCTACAAGTGGCGGTGCATGGACAAGCAGCACTGCAAGTGCTTTAGTGAATTCTACAACAGGTGTAGTTACCGGTGTTACTGCAGGTACTACTACTATTACATATGCATTGCCTACGGGTTGCTTCACTACTACAGCGATGACTGTTAACTCAACTCCTGGAGCAATTACCGGTGCATCTTCAGTTTGTACTGGATTTACTACAACATTGACTAGCACCGGTGGTGGAACATTTACCAGCAGCAACACATCGGTAGCAACTGTGGTCGGCGCATCTGGTGTGGTAACTGGTGTTTTGTCTGGTACAGTTAATATTACATATACAACAAATCCGGGTAGCTGTTTTGTTACTTTCCCAATGACAGTTAATCCTTCGCCTACCAGCATTTCTGGTAGCAGCAATCTTTGTATCGGTGTAAACACTCCGCTTACAAATGGTGTAGGTGGTGGTGTATGGACCAGCAGCAACTCAAGTTTGGCAACCATAGGTTCTGCCACTGGTATTGCTGTAGGTGTTACAATTGGTAATCCGGTAATAACATATACATTGCCTGCTGGCTGTTTCTCAACTTTAAATACAACAGTAAATACACAACCTGGTCCGATAACTGGGGTTAATAATATTTGTGTTTCTTTTTCTACAACTTTAGGTAACACTTTCGCTGGTGGTGCATGGACCAGCAGCAATACTTCTGTAGCAACAATTAATAGCGCTTCAGGTGTACTGAACGGTGTAAGTGCGGGTACTACAACAATTACCTATACATTACCAGGAGGATGTACTTCTACTCTGGCATTTACAGTTAATCCTCAGCCTGCGGCTAACACAGGTACTGCTGTAGTGTGTGTTAACTCAACTACTACTTTAGCCAACGCAACATTTGGAGGTGTTTGGAGCAGCAGTAACTCTGGATTGGCATCGGTTGGCTCTTCTTCAGGCATCGTAACAGGTGTATCTGCGGGCAATCCTACTATTTCATATACATTACCAGCAGGCTGTTTCTCCATTACTAACCTTACAGTAAATGCATTACCTGCTATTTTCACTGTAACTGGTGGTGGAGCTTATTGTTCGGGTGGTACAGGCGTGCCAATAGGCCTTTCAAATTCAGTAGCTGGTATCAACTATCAATTATTCTATGGTACTGTAGCAGCAGGTTCGCCAATAGCTGGTACAGGTTCTGCAATTAGTTTTGGATTACAGACCGGCGCCGGAACTTATACCGTGGTGGCAACAAATGCTACTACCGGTTGTAGTGTTATCATGACCGGCTCTGCTAACGTATTTATTAATCCTCTGCCAGGCACATTTACTGTAACGGGTGGAGGTGCATATTGCGCAGGTGGTGCAGGTTTGCATGTGTTCCTTTCAGGTTCTTCTCCATTAGCGTTTACCTACCAATTGTTTAGAGGTGTAACGGTTGCCTCAAGCCCATTGGCCGGCACAGGTACTTCGCTTGACTTTGGGTTCCAGACAATAGCTGGTACTTACACGGTAGTAGCTACCAACAACATTACCGGTTGTACCAACACAATGGTTGGTAGTGCAGTAATATCTGTGAATCCGTTACCTACAGCATACGCTGTTACTGGTGGTGGCGGATATTGCACAGGTGGTACAGGTGTTCCTGTAGGCATTGCAACATCAGACGTTGGTATCAGTTATCAATTGTTCTTAACGGGCTCACCAGTTGGCAGCCCATTAGCGGGAACGGGTAGTGCACTTAATTTTGGTTTGAAAACAACAGCGGGCGTTTACACGATCGTTGCAACAAATACAATTACATCTTGCCAGAACAGTATGACAGGAAGTGCTACTGTTACAATTAATCCGTTGCCTACTGCATACGCAGTAACTGGTGGCGGTGGATATTGTGCAGGTGGTACCGGTATGACAGTTGGTCTGGGCGGTTCTGCTACAGGTGTTAATTATCAATTATTCATTAATGGTACACCTTCAGGTGCACCGGTTACAGGCACTGGTTCATCATTTAATTTCGGTACATATACAACTAGCGGTGTTTATACTGTAGTTGGTACTGATATTTCAACTGCATGTACGAAGAATATGACCGGAAGCGTAACTGTTTCTATTAATCCATTACCGGTTGCTTACAATGTTACCGGCGGTGGTGCGTATTGTGCAGGTGGCGCTGGTCTGAACATCGGTATGAGTAATTCTCAGGTAGGTGTTTCTTACCAGTTATTTGACGCAACTGCTACACCAATAGGCGGACCGTTTGCAGGAACTGGTACTGCATTCAACTTTGGTTTAATTACTGCGGCTTCTACTTATACAGTAGTTGCTACAAATACAGCAACAACCTGTGTTAATAATATGACAGGCAGTGCACTGATAGTTATCAATCCTGTGCCATCGAGTGCGTTTGTTGTTACCGGTGGTGGCGGCTATTGCACCGGCGGACTTGGTGTACCAGTAGGATTGTCTGCTTCAGTGCCAGGTATTAATTATCAATTATACAATGGTATTTCTACAGTGGGAGCTTCATTAGCCGGTGGCGGTGTGCTTACATTTGGTAACCAGACTGCGGCAGGTACATATACAGTTCGTGGAACTGATCCTATTACGGCGTGCAGTTCTATAATGACCGGCAGCGTTGTAGTAACCATAAATCCATTACCGGTAGCGTACAATGTAACAGGTGGTGGTGCATATTGCAGTGGTGGTACCGGAGTATTGGTAGGATTGAGCAGTTCGAATACCGGAGTTAAATATCAATTATATATTGGCGGAACATTGACAGGTGCTCCGGTTGTGGGTACTGGTACATCAATATCGTTTGGTTTACAAACCGGTGCTGGTGTATGCACTGTTATAGCTACAGATACAACAACAGCATCATTATGTACAAATAATATGGCCGGAAGTGTAACCGTCGCTGTTAATCCATTGCCGATTGCTTATACTGTTACCGGTGGCGGCGGGTATTGCGCAGGCGGTGCCGGTATTAATGTAGGTCTAAGTGCATCAAACGTGGGTATCAACTACCAGTTGTATAATGGCGCAACTGCCGTTGGAGGACCGCTGGCAGGCTCAGGTGCAGCACTTGATTATGGCTCATTGACTGCTCTTGGTACTTATACAGTTAGTGCTACCAGCACAACAACAGGCTGCCGCAGCGACATGACGGGAAGCGCTAATGTCTATACTAATCCAACGCCTACCGTTTACACAGTTACAGGCGGCGGTTCTTATTGTGCGGGTGGCAGTGGTGTGAATGTTGGAATTTCCGGATCTGATCTGGGTGTTAACTATCAATTGTATAATGGCATAACTACGGTAGGTGCACCTATTGCGGGCACTGGCGGTATTATGTTGTTTGGCTTACAGACTGCTGCAGGCAATTACACGGTTCAGGCTGTTGATGGTACTACAGGTTGCTTAAGTACAATGACAGGTTTTGCTAACGTTGCGATTAATCCATTGCCTAACCCTTACAGTGTGACAGGCGGCGGTGGTTACTGCGCAGGTGGCTCAGGTGTTGCTGTTGGATTAAGCGGATCTCAGATAGGTGTAAATTATCAGTTAAAGAACCCTGCAAACGTAGGCTTGCCTTTAGCAGGTACGGGTAGTGCACTGAATTTTGGTTTGCAGGCTTCGGCAGGTACATATACAGTTGTAGCAACAAATGGTACTACGTTGTGTGTAAACAACATGAGCTCAAGCGCTGTTGTTACAATTAACCCATTACCAGGATTATTTATAGTATCTGGCGGTGGTAGCTATTGCGCTGGCGGTAGCGGTGCACATGTGTTCCTCGGAGGATCAGCAATTGGTGTGAATTATCAGTTATACCTTGGAGCTTCTGCTATCGGCAGTATGGTACTGGGTACGGGTGCAGCGCTTGACTTTGGTGCTCAAACTGCAGCAGGTACTTATACAGTAAAGGCTACAAATGCTGTTACAGGATGTACTGCAACAATGGTAGGCAGTGCAATAGTAAGTATCAATCCTTTGCCAACAGCTTTCACCATGACAGGTGGTGGTAATTACTGCCCTGGTGGTGTAGGTGTTGATGTTAGCCTGAGTAATTCAACCATTGGTGTTGACTATACTTTATGGTTGGGTGCTACACCGATCGGGCCTGTAGTATCAGGTATAGGTGGTGCTATTTCTTTTGGTTTACAAACTACACCAGGCTTCTATACTGTTACTGCAATGGACGCAACAAGTGGCTGTTCTAACAATATGACTGGTGGATCTACAGTTGGTTTACATCCGTTACCAACATTGCATACTGTAACCGGCGGTGGTAGCTATTGCGACGGTGGTGCAGGTGTTGCAGTTTCATTGAATGGTTCTGAAACAGGAGTGAATTATCAGTTGTCGAGTGGTGGTGCACCGGTAGGTCCGGTGGCTCTAGGTACCGGCAGCGTTATTAATTTCGGAATGCAGACTTTGCCAGGTGATTACATAGTAATTGCTACTGACCCTGTAACTACTTGTGTAGATACAATGGTTGATAGTGCGAATGTGGTGATCAATCCATTGCCTGTTGATCAGACTTTGACTGGTGGTGGTGCTTATTGCTCAGGCGGCACTGGTGTTAGCATATATTTATTGTCATCAGAGTTTGGTGTTAGCTATCAGCTGTTCAGAGGTTCAACTCCGGTTGGCAGCCCTGTAGCAGGTACCGGTATAGGTATTGCAATGGGTATGCAAACAGTTGCAGGCGTTTATTGGGTTACTGCAACCAACACTTCTACATTGTGCTCTGCAACAATGTCAACATCTGATACAATTTCAATCAGTCCATTGCCAACAATATATAATGTAAATGGTGGCGGCGGTTACTGCGTTGGTGGTACTGGTGTTACTGTTGGTTTGAGTAATTCTCAGGTGGGTCTGCAGTACCGTTTATTCCTCGACGGAGTGTACACAGGTACTGTTGTTGCAGGTACAGGTTCTGCGATTAGTTTTGGTTTGCAGACTGCAGGAGGTGTCTACAGAGTAAAAGCCATGAATACCACGACAGGATGCCAGAACGACATGGCAGGCAGTGCAACAATAACAATTAATCCGTTACCAACTGCATTTAATGTTACCGGTGGCGGCGGTTACTGTACAGGCGGAACAGGCGCTCGTGTTGGTTTGAGCGGATCAGCAGTTGGATACACTTATCAATTGATGTTTGGAACAACACCTGTTGGTTCTCCTTTGGCTGGTACAGGTTCTGCTCTTGATTTTGGTTTACAGACATTGGCAGGTACATATTCTGTAAAAGGCACAAATAATGTTACAGGTTGTAACCGTTTGATGTCTGGTTCAGCAACAATCGTTGTTAACCCTCTGCCAACTGCTTATACAGTATTTGGTAGCAGCACCAGCTATTGTACTGGTAGTGCAGGTGTTACCATATATGTAAGCAATACACAGGTGGGTGTGAACTATCAGTTGTATCTGGGCGGTACTCCAATAGGAGCAGCATTGCCAGGTACGGGTACTTCTATCGACTTCGGTCCTCAGTTGACACCGGGAGCTTATTCTGTGCGTGCATTGAATACTGCTACTGGTTGTGCCAATAATATGACAGGAGTAGTTAATGTTACCGTAAATCCATTACCAAATGTGTTTGCTGTAATAGGTGGTGGTAACTACTGTGTAGGTGGAACTGGGGTACATGTAGGTTTAGCTTCATCTAATACAGGTATCAGGTATCAATTATCAAATTCTTTCGGACCAGTAGGTGCACCGGTTAGCGGCACAGGTGCTGCTCTCGATTTCGGGCTGCAGACAGTTGGCGGTACTTATACAGTTACTGCAACAAATGCTACAACAGGCTGTACTATTTCAATGGCTGGTTCTGTTTCAGTGAATATTAATCCTTTACCTCTGGCATTTAGCGTTACCGGTGGTGGCAGCTATTGCGCAGGTGGTTCAGGTGTTTCAATTGGTCTTTCTAACTCAATATCAGGTAACAGCTACCAGCTGATGTATGGTACTTCTCCATTGGGAGCACCAATGACAGGTACGGGTCTTGCTCTTAATTTTGGAACATACGCAGTTGCCGGTACATATAGTGTAGTTGCTACAACAGACGCTACCGGATGTGCGGCAGGTATGACTGGAACTGCAAGTGTAGTGGTGAATCCGCTGCCAACGCAATTTGTTATGACTGGTGGTGGTAACTACTGCCCTGGTACAAGCGGTGTTCATGTTGGTTTAAGTGGTTCAACTGCTGGGGTAGATTACAAGCTGTATCGTGGTACAACATTGGTTGCCGGTCCGGTTTCAGCATCAGGCGGCAGTCTGGATTTCGGATTGTTCAATGTTGCAGGTACTTATACTGCGGTTGCAGTTAATCCTTCAACAACTTGTACTTCAAATATGTTAGGAAGTGTTGTGGTGGGTGTTAATCCATTGCCAGCTCCATACAACGTTGTGGGTGGTGGTAACTACTGCTCAGGTACAGGTGGTCTGCATGTAGGCTTAAGCTCATCGGCTCCTGGTATCACTTATGAGCTGTTGCTGGCTGGTGTTCCAACATCTGTTACTATGACAGGTACAGGCGCGCCAATCGATTTCGGTTTACAAACTGCACCTGGTGTTTACACTGTGTTGGCTACTAACCCAACTACAGGATGTACTAACCTGATGACAGCATCTGCTACTATTACAATGGGTACAACAGTAACACCTACCGTTACTGTAGCAACAGGTACAGGCGATACAATTTGTGCGGGCAACCTCGCTAATTTCACAGCAATTGCTACTAACGAAGGTACTGGCCCTGCTTACCAGTGGACAATTAACGGTACTAACGTTGGTTCGGGTGCTACATACAGTTATGTACCTGCCGACGGAGATGTAGTAGGTGTGGTGCTTACCAGCAGCGCAGTTTGTGCTACTCCTTCTATGGTAAGCGGATCGATTGTGATGCGTGTATTGCCAATGCTGATGCCATCTGTGAATGTAACAACAGCACAGGGCTCTATTGTATGCAGAGGCACAATAGTTGATTTCACAGCAACGCCTACAAATGGCGGTGCAACTCCTTCGTACACATGGTTGAAGAACAACACTCCGGTTGGCACTACTTCAACATTCAGCTACTTACCTGCTAACGGAGATGTTATCAAATGTGTACTCAGTACCAGCTATATGTGTCCGCTGATCCCATCAGCTACAAGTGCAGCAGTAACTATGGAAGTTGATGCGCCGGTAACACCGATAGTGAGCATCATTGTAAGCCCAGGCACTGCTCTATCTGCAGGTGAGAATGTAACATTTACAGCACTGATCACTAATGCAGTTCCGTTGCCTTCTTACCAGTGGGCAGTGAATGGTGTAGATGTTGCCGGTGAAACTATGCCAGTATTCTCTACAAGCTCACTGAATAACCTGGATATCGTAACATGCAAGGTTACAAGTGGTGGCGGTTGCCCTGGCTTATCTGGTACAGGCGCTATCACAGTAACAGTAGTAGGTGTTGGTGTAAGGCAGGTTAACGCAAGTAACATGGATGTGAAACTTACTCCTAACCCGAACAACGGCTTGTTTACAGTGAAGGGTAATATTGGAACTGTAGGAAATGAAGAAGTATCGTTGGAGTTGATCAACATGCTCGGTCAGGTAGTGTACTCGTCTAAGGCGGTTACACACAACGGTGATCTGAATGAGACAATCCGCCTTTCTGATAAGGTTGCAAACGGTATGTACATTCTTAACCTCAGGTCTGAAAATGGAAACAAAGTATTCCATGTGATTATTGAACAATAATCAATTTGGTTATCTAGTAAAGAGCAGAGGGTCGCATTTTTGCGACCCTCTGCTCTTTACGCTATTATGCAGGATTGCAATCAACCAGCAATGAGTAGAAAAATATAGCACAAAACACAAATTACCAGCGACATCAGTATTATACTAACGACCAATAGCCCCGATCCCGTTAATTTCAGGTAGGTTAAAATTTCATGCATTATATAGAGAACAAAAAACAGTGCTATGCAAAATCCATACAGGATTACACCGACGAGACCGGCACCGCCGTCTGCAAATAATGCCAAAGTAGCAAATCCTGTCAGATAAACAAAAGCAAACATCCTATTTTTAGGACGGGAAAATGAATGTTGATAAATAGTCCTAAGTATTTTAACGCCCGTCTGTAAATAATTAGGCTAAGCCCTAAAGCGCCCAAAAAGTCTAAGTAAAATTCTTCATTATAGCTGGCAAATAAAAAGTTGTACGAAATAGCGCCCAATAGGAGCAATACTCCAACCAGGGTTGTTTTTTTGCTGAAAACGCCAGGCCTCTTCATATATCAAACTTAATGAAAAATACAGCGAGTCAACTATACAACCCAAAACAAGCACAATGAAATTGAAGCTACTTAGATAAAATAGCCTAATTCTTTTCCGGCCTATACCGCACAAAAAACGAGATCCATACAGACCTTGAGAGCCGCTGAATAAGTGGCTGTAGCGCAACAAGTAACAGAGCGTTACAAAGCAGCCACCAGAGTACACTGTTGTCGTGTACCGACATACCCATCGTGTTCCACCAAATGACAAATGTGATGCCGGTGAGGAGCACAGTAAGTGCATAACTTACAAATCCGGTACCAAAATAAAAGCCTGTCTGCAATTCATATTTCTGTCCGCAAACGGGGCAGTTATCCGGCATTTTCATGGTATTGCCCAGGTGGTAAGGATTAGGGTCTAGGAACAAATTGCCCTGCCTGCAGTGCGGGCACTTATTTGTCAACACACTTTTTAATATTCCCGGATTGTTCGTTGCACTTTTACTCATCGGTCGTTTCTATGGTGCAAAAATACACAATCCTGTAGCGAATGTTTGTAACATTAGTTACACAGCAGTACACAAGAATAGATTATATCACTAGCTCAGTATCCTTTTCACAAACCTTAGGTTGTGGGTGCGCATCTTCAGTGAGGTGCTGATGATCCCTGCCTGATCAATCCGGTCTATCACCACACGCCCGGCGGCATCTGTGGCATGGAGTATCGTCTGATTATCGAGCAGCAAACCCACATGCACGATCTTGCCATCTTTATTGTCGAAAAATGCTATATCTCCGCATTTGGCATTTTGCAGAAAGTCTACCAGGGTTCCTTCGTTTGCCTGCTGGTCGGCATCCCTCGGAAACTGATAGTTACAGAGTTTTAGAGCCATCTGCATCAATCCCGAACAGTCTATACCGGCCATGCTCCTGCCTCCCCATTGGTAGGGGGCATGTAGATATTTTTGGGCGGCAGTAGTAAGGTTTTCGGCATTAAGGGTCAGGGTTTTACGAGCCAGCCGCTTACCTTTATATTTGCCAGCATCTATATATGGAGTGATTTTGCCCCCTTTTAGCCCGGTCAGGTCGGCACCAAGTGGTATCCACATATCACCCGTGGGCATTACCAACTTACTGTTTTGGCTGCCTGCCAGGTATTTTGCGTTTTTCTGGTGTTCTTTTTGCGTAACCTTGGCCAATTGCGAAAATTTGCACCATCCCTGATAGCTGTCCCAGGTTGATTGAATGTGCGCCCAGTCGTTTTTAAGCACTTCAATGATCTCCACTTTTTCGCCGTAGAGCAGCTGGTTGCATTGCTCGGCACGGTGGCTGGGTTCGATTTTTACGGGCATAATGGATACATTACAATAACCGAAAGCCAGGGGAAGGATCATACGCAGAGTCGTTTACTTACCGGAAATGTACCCGGAATAATTTACGCATAAAGGTAATATACACTATCACAACTCAACGAAGAAGTTTTTAACATTACAGATTTATTTGTATGGAGCCGCTATTTCTAAACCGAAATGTTTCAGTAACTTAGCACCTTAAATCTTTTCCCGGTACAATATATTTAACGAAAATATATTATGTGGATGATTATTACTCATATAAAAACGAAATTCAATTATGGACAGCACGATCATAGCTGCTATCGTCGCGGTAGCAGCTATTATAATAGGTATATTTCTTGGCAAGATGATTTTTGCCAAAAACACGAAAAAAGAGCTTGAAGAAGCAGATATTTTAGCAAAAAAGACCATTGAGGACGCAAAAACACTTGCAGAAACATTAAAGGAGAAAAAGTTATT
>CAIKOJ010000053.1 GCA_903829015.1 uncultured Bacteroidota bacterium | reverse complement strand
TGCAAAATGTTGCGGTCAATATTCAGATTGAAATCTTCTTTTTTCAATCCCGGTGCTACCAGGTGCAATTCGTATGATTTGTCCGTTTCCTGAATATTTACCGGAACTGTAAATGAACTTACTTCTTCGTTCAGTTGGTTCCAGCCATTATTCATTACGTCTTCAAAAAATCCACCTATTGTGCGTGGTGTAACTGCGAAATTTCTTCTTGTGTACATAAATTTAGTTTTTAGATTGTTTTCCCAATCAGATGCAAATGGCATACCAATGCTATTTTATGCGCCATTGTGGCATAAGTGCAGATTTTTGTGTGCCAATATGGCAAAAGGTTACTCAATTACAAGTTTTTAAGGACACAATTGCCGATTCAGTTGACTCACGGGGTTTTGTGTGTTTGGTGTTGGATTCACTTTTTACGAGGTCTTATAACCACCTAAGGAAAACTACAAAGGTGCTTCAAAATGATCAGGGAAAAATTTGCACAGCCAGAAGATAAAGGTTCAAAACGTAGAAAGTGATTTATGTAATAATTAATTAAATGCAATTGTTGACTAACATTTTATCAAACCTTTTTATAGATTTATACGTCTTCTATCTGTAAACTAATTAATGAGAAATTTTTCCATTGTCGCATAGATAAACTTTGTAACGCCCAAACACTCCGTCATAAACATGAAGAAACTATACGCATTGTTTTTATCCTTTCTGGTATTAAACGCCTCTGCTCAGATAATTGCCCCAGACACTGTATGTGTAGGCACGACTGTAAACTTTACTACTCCGAAAACGGCCACAACTTATTCCTGGGAATTCAGTCCGGTAAATGTTGTTCAGCCCATCTCGCCAATCAGGAATTTTGCGTCGGGGTTTACGTCAGCACCCACGTTTGCTTGTTTTAATAAGGACGGTGCCAATTATTATTGTTTTGTAGCTGATTACAATTCCGAGCACCTCTTCAGGCTTAGCTACGGTACAAACATACACAGCGTGCCGGTAATCACCGATCTTGGTACACTGGGTATGTCGGCAGGAAGACTTGAAGGTGTTGATATAGTGAAGGATACTGCAACCGGGCAATGGTATGGAATAATTGTTGACAATAGTTCTATGGGTATATTGAGCTTTGGTACGTCTTTGTCCAGTGCCCCAACATGTGTAGTTACATCTTATCCTTCACTCCTTTTTTGGACTCACCAGGTGACCATAAAACGTTGGCACGGAAACTGGACTGCATTTGTAGCGAACCGCAATGCGACAATAACACGTTTTGATTTCGGGTCGTCTTTAACCAATCCGCCGATCGTCAATGCGCTGCCCAATGTAGGCAGTGTTTATACTCCCTGTAATTTCACTTTGTATGAGCAGGCCGGACAATGGTACATGCTTGTCACAAGTCTCATTACTGCAATAGTTACCAGATATGATTTTGGTACTAATCTATTAAACAACACGCCGACGGGTACCGTATTGCCCAGTCCCCCCGGTATGTTGTATCTCCCACGCTATATTAATCTTCTCAATGATTGTAACGGCAACCTGATTGGATATCTGGGCAATGAAACCGGCAACATTATACGGCTGGATTTTGGTGGTAACATTACCAATATGCCCACATACACTGTGGTAGGTAGTGCAGGCTCAACTACCATCAATGGAGGGATTCCTTGTGCTTTTGATGACACCTTCAGTATTCTAACCATCGATTATACAGGCCGTATCCTGCAATACATACCATTCAATTTTACTCCTCAAACCTTTATCAATTATTACAATCCGGTTCAACCCTATACGTACACTACAACTGGCACATTTCCGGTTTCGCTGTTTTGCGACATGGGATACCATTCGGGGCCGTATGTGTATTGCAAGAATATTGTTGTTGTTAATAAAACTCAAATCACCTCATCAAGAGATACGTTGCTCTGTCCAGGTACGCCGTTTACTTTGTATGCCGACACGATAGGTAAGTACCTGTGGAGTACCACTGATACTACGTTTTCGATCACAAGATCTGTCGGTGGCACTTATTGGGTAACAACAGAAACAGGCAGGTGCAGAACTAAAAGTGATACAGTTAAAGTCACGTACAATACGGCAGTAAATGTAAATCTGGGACGTGATACGACTATATGTGTTGGTAACAGCATAATTCTTGCACCGGTACTTCCGGCAGGTGCGGCTATTTTATGGAGTACGGGATCTACCAGTCCTTCGATAAATGTGAGTTCATCGGGCACATACTGGATACGCGTGAGTTCAGGTGGGTGCACGGGTACCGATACAATTCGTGTGGTGGTGAACCCGAAGCCGGTGGTTGGCCTTGGGCCCGATGTAACTGTTTGTAGTGGTACACCTGTTTTATTGCAGGCTACAGGATCCTTTGTTGCGCCAACATATTTGTGGAGCGACGGCAGCACTTCGTCGAGTA
The DNA here is from genome assembly GCA_903829015.1 of uncultured Bacteroidota bacterium. GTDB lineage: Bacteria > Bacteroidota > Bacteroidia > Chitinophagales > Chitinophagaceae > Nemorincola. Next base: position 17,386 of record CAIKOJ010000053.1, on the reverse strand, counting down.
CTAATGCCACTACATCGGGCGACTATTGGCTGGTTGTAACAGACGGCGGCTGCAGCAGTGGTGATACTGTAAAAGTAAAATTCAAGCCCACTCCGCAGGTGTTTCTTGGCAACGATACAACCATTTGCCCCGGCACTACATTGGTATTGATAGGCCATCAGCCAGCAGGGGCACTGTTCAATTGGAGTGACGGCAGTACAGATTCATCCATAATTGTTACTGCGGCAGGTACTTACAGCCTTACCGTGGATTTGAATGGATGTAAAGCTTCTGCAACAATAAATGTAACGATTGGTGCCACTGAAGTATTGGATCTGGGACCAGACACCACTGTATGCATTGGAGACGAAATAATACTGTCTGTTAATAACAATAATGCTATATGGAGTACCGGATATGTTGGGTCTTCAATAAAGGTGAGTTATCCGAAAACATACTGGGTGAAGTTGCAAGAGCCATGTGGTATTATTATTGATTCCATAAAGGTTGATTTTCACATATGCGATATTGGTTTTCCTTCGGCATTTACACCAAATGGGGATGGCAAAAATGACATCATAAAAGTAGAGGGCACACTTAAGTATTATAGCGACTATTCTTTAAGTATTTATAACCGATGGGGCGAAAGGGTATTCTACACTACTGATATTTATGCTGGCTGGGATGGTATTTACAACAGCACCAAACAGGATCTGGGTACTTATTTTTATATGATTTATTACACTATTCACGACAAGAAGCATATGATGAAGGGGGATTTTCAATTGATCAGGTAGCTTTAAAGAGCAAAATTGTAAAATTTGGTTTAGAAGAACTATTAGCTATTGCAAAGTGTAGTTTTTTTAATCATCTTTGTGCAATAGAAATCTGTCGTTTTAAACATCAAATTATTAAAGAATGAAAAAAATAACTGTAATTGCTTTATTGTGTACTGCTTTTCTTTATTCTTGCAAAAAGCATAAAGATGACTACAGTTGTATAACAGTCACTTCTAGCAATTACTTCGTAACCCGCATAGATACTATAATAGTAAAGGATCTTACCTCAAAGCAGGCGAAAGAATACGAGAATCTAAACACTTCTCATGGTGCCGTAGGCAACGCTAATCCCGGCGAAACAAAGGCAACAACCTGTACGCAGGTTTTGTAATTTTTCAAGAAGTTAGGCAATAATTAGGGCAGATTTATTTGCGTGAAACATCATTTGTTCGGCAATAATTAAATATCAGACAAGGTTGTTTTTGACATAATAAAGAAGCTGTCTCCCAAAGAGAGACAGCTTCTTTTTATTGTTGAAAATTATGGGTATTAGTTGTAGTTAACTGTTACTGGTACACCAGTAGCGTTGGTATAAGAACCAGAAGCCTGACCAGCGAGTACGTTAAGTGTAGCACCTACAGTTAAAGTCTGAGAACCACCACCACTTAATACACCTGTAGAAGATGGGTTGCTGGTGAATGAGTTAACAGTCATTGTATGTGAGCTCGCATCAGTGATGGTTGCAGAGCTTGGCAAAGTAATAGCGTAAGTAAAAGTAGGTTCACCTGATACTGTGAAAGTAGCAGCAGTAACAGTACCGGTATTCGCTGGCAAAGTAACACCACCTGCACCACCGGTAGTACGTGTACCTGCAGGAGCTAAAACAGCAGTACCTGCGATTGTAGCAGAAACGGCAACGTTACCGAAGTTCATATCAACTGTCTTAACGATAGTGATCGGAGTGATGATGTTGGCTGTTACCGAAGCTGTAGCAGAAGCCTGTGCGAATGTGCTGTTAGCGAAACCTAATACAGCGGCAGTGATTGCGAGTGATTTTACGATGTTTTTCATTTTGTTTAGTTTTAGTTTGTTTGAGTTAATTGATTAGTTTGATAGGAGTATTGCCAATTGCGTGCCAAAAATGCAACTAGTTGAAAATCAAATACTTATATTTCTGGCATGGTGCGAAATTGTCCACAATGTGGATAATCTGTTCCGCGGAGTGGAATTCGCGGAGGCGTATTTGTTAATGATACCGAAATCAGTGTTAGCTCTACAGCTATTTGCGGACGTACACTACCTAGGATAGGGGGTAGGGCATGAGAAGGGAAATAGTTTGCGGTAGGGGTAGCTGATTTTAAGTGAATATTGTTTGCAAATGGAAAACACTTCCTCTAAACGGAGAACCCAGGACCGTAGTTCTATGGCGAAACTCTAAAAAGCATGTGAACAATATAACTTATTGCAAATCTTGTGTAACAGTTACAAATAGCCCGGTAAATACTTTTGCTTTCTGAATATTCATCGCATCTTTTAAAATCGCTTTACCGCATAAAATTGAAAATATGAAAGCATTAGTTTATCACGGCCCGGGGAAGAAATCATGGGAAGAAAAGCCCAAACCGGAATTAAAGGAATCTACTGATGCAGTTGTAAAAATCCTAAAAACAACAATATGCGGAACAGATCTGCATATCATGAAGGGCGATGTTCCTACAGTTACTGACGGAAGGATAATTGGTCATGAAGGAGTTGGTATCATCGAGGAAGTTGGAGCTGCTGTAACTAATTTCAAAAAAGGAGATCATGTATTAATATCATGTATTACATCCTGCGGCAAATGTGAATACTGTAAAAAGCAGATGTTTTCGCACTGCGAAAAAGGAGGATGGATACTGGGTAATTTAATCGACGGCACACAAGCTGAATATGTTAGGATTCCGTATGCCGACAACAGTTTATACCCAATTCCGGCTGGTGCCGATGAAGAAGCACTGGTAATGTTGAGTGACATTTTACCAACAGGTTATGAATGCGGCGTTTTAAGCGGGCAGGTAAAACCAGGCGATACAATTGCTATTGTAGGTGCAGGGCCAATTGGACTGGCGGCATTGTTAACTTCGCAATTTTATAGTCCGGCAGTAATTATTGTGATTGACCAGGATGACAACCGCCTGAATATTGCGAAAACGTTTGGTGCAACTCATATCATTAACAGCGAAAATGAAAACGCAGTTGAAAAAGTAATGAGTCTTACCAACAATAAAGGAGTTGATGTAGCCATAGAAGCTGTAGGCATACCACCTACATTTGAATTATGTGAAGCGATAATAGGTGCCGGTGGTCATCTTGCCAATATTGGTGTACACGGAAAAAGTGTTACCCTGCACATGGAGTCTTTGTGGTCGCGAAACGTAGTTATTACAACGCGCCTGGTTGACACTGTATCTACCCCTATGCTTTTCAAAACGGTTAAGTCAGGTAAGCTCGATCCGAAAAAACTTATTACCCATAGGTTTAAACTAGATCAAATTGCCGAGGCCTATGATACTTTTGAAAATGCCGCAAAAGAAAAAGCACTAAAAATCATTTTGACCAATGAATAACAGTTCGGCATACAAAGCCGTTGTTCATAAATGATCATCTCGCTCCTCCTTGTTTGCAACTAGGGGTGGGAACGGTGCGCCAAATTCGATGAAATAACCAGCGCAAGGTTGCAGGTTAGAAAATAAGACCTGCGAGGGCGGAATAATTTAGTAGTAAACCAAAGATTTTATTATTTTTTTACGTCTGCAATAAAGGGAGTAATTTGGATTAAAAGAATTACAATGAAATATACAGCTTTTTTGTTTTTAATTATCGCTTTGTTTATTGGCTCTGCAGATGCTCAGATTATACGAACTATTGCGGGAAATGGAACACTTGGTTTCAGTGGCGACGGTGGAGCGGCTATTAGTGCCGAATTTAACGGACTATTCGGTATGTGTTTTGATAAAGAGGGGAATCTGTATGTTGCAGATTATTACAATAACCGGATTAGGAAAATAAACACGATCGGCGTAGTTACCACCATTGCGGGAATTTCTGGTGGGCCATATATAGTTACAGACGGGCACCCGGCAACAATTTCAGCATTAAACCATCCAACAGATGTTGCAGTCGATGGCCATGGTAATGTTTATATTGCAGATGAAGAGAATGACCGTATCCGTATGGTAGATACGTTGGGCATAATACATACTGTTGCAGGCGGGGGCTTTGGAGGCGATGGTGTACTTGCAGTAGCGTCTGCTTTGTTGAAGCCAACAGGGGTAACATTAGATAAGATAGGCAATATTTACATCGCAGATGGACTTCATAACCGTGTGCGCATGGTAGATACGTCAGGTATAATTACGACAATAGCGGGAACTGGAACAGGCGGGATTGGTGGCGATGGTGGCCCTGCGACGGCTGCAAAACTTAACCAGCCTTGGGGAGTAAGACTTGACAAGTCAGGAAATATTTACGTCTCAGTCTACAACAACGTAAAGAAAATCTCCTTAGGTGGGATCATTTCAAATATAGCGGGTATAGATACTGGAGGATATAATGGTGATAATATTCCAGCAACTAATGCTAAGTTATTATGGCCAAGAGGTATTAGTGTGGATGACAGCTTCAACATTTATATTCCTGATGTCATGAACCAAAGGGTGCGAAAGGTAAACAACCGAGGCATCATTACTACCATTGCTGGAAATGGTATTGGCGGCTATAACGGAGATGGGATTGCCGCTACCGATGCACAAGTATATGCGCCTCAAGGAACTGCAATAGATAGCTATGGCAATATCTACATTAGCGATGGGGGAAACGGTAGGGTGCGTAGCATAAGGTCGTTTGTTTTTGTACCAACACTTGAAAGTCATTCTGGCAGAATGAATACATACCCAAATCCAAATAAAGGACATTTTATAGCGACAGTAATATCGGCAATAGATGAAAGGATAAAAATAAAAATAACCAATATTGTAGGAAATGAGATGAAGGAGTTAGACGGTGTAACAAATAAGGCAGCACTTATTGATTTTGATGCGCCTGATGGAATCTATTTTGTTACAGCAATTGGTGCAGGCAATATTTGGAGCAGTCAAATAATCATCACTAAATAGTTTTTATTGATCACTTAAAATAAGTATGATGATCGACTCACGCCTATGGTCGGAAAAGTAGCTAAGGACTAATTGTAATGTGCTATAAAACAATTGACCCCGGTTACTTACAGCCGGGGTCAATTATTCACAAAAAAAGTCTTTAGTTCACGCGGAATCCTACAATTGCAAAGCACTGTATGGAATGGGATTTAGCAACTCTTCCTAACTCCCAAAAACATCCTTGATCTTATCAAAAAATCCTCTTTCGTCACGTTCCTTTTTTGCTTCAGGGCCGGGTTTGAAGTTGGGGGAGTTCTTGAGTTTTTCCAGCATGTCTTTTTCGTCGTGGGTAAGGTGCTGGGGCGACCATACATTCACTTCAATCAGCTCGTCTCCTTTTTCGTAAGATGACTGGAATGAAGGGAAGCCTTTGCCTTTTAGCCTGAATATCTTACCGCTTTGTGTGCCCGGTGGTATTTTGATTTTGGCCTTGCCGTCGATAGTTGGTACTTCAGCCTGCAGACCCAAAACAGCTTCGGGGAATGATATGTGCAAATGGTAGACCACATCGAGATCGTGCCTTACCAGGAATTCGTGTTTTTCTTCTTCTACCAGCAGCAACAGATCGCCGGGAGGTCCGCCACGTTCGCCGGCATTACCACGCCCGCTCATGCTCAGCTGCATGCCGTCCTGCACACCTGCCGGTATATCCAGGCTCAGTGTTTCTTCGCCGTACACACGTCCTTCGCCTTTGCAATTGGTGCATTTCGAAGTGATGGAAGTACCCTCGCCGCTGCAGGTAGGACAGGTAGTTACTGTCTGCATCTGGCCAAGGAAGGTGCTGGTCACCTTACGCACCTGGCCAGAACCGTTACAGGTGCCGCAGGTCTGAATAGAACTTCTGTCTTTTGCGCCGTTGCCGCCGCAGGTATCGCAGACTATATGTTTTTTTACTTTGATCTTTTTATTGGCACCGTTGGCTATTTCGGTGAAGTCCATTTTTAGTTTGATGCGCAGGTTGGCACCACGCGTGCCCTGCCTGCGGCCACCACCGCCGCCGCCGCCGCCAAACATACCACCAAACATATCGTTGCCGAACACATCTCCGAAATTCTGGAAAATGTCTTCCATGCGCATGCCGCCCGGCCCCTGACCACCAAAGCCGCTGTTGCCTCCTACACCGGCATGGCCAAACCGGTCGTACTGAGCGCGCTTGTCGGGGCTGCTAAGTACTTCGTAAGCTTCTGCTGCTTCTTTAAACTTTTCCTCCGCATCCTTATTGCCCGGGTTTTTATCGGGGTGGAACTGCATAGCAATCTTGCGGTATGACTTTTTAATCTCATCTGCCGAAGATCCTTTTGCAACCCCCAGTATATCGTAGTAATCTCTTTTAGCCATTGTCTTTTTATGGAATTGGGAATTAGTAATTTGGATTTTGGCTTGGAATCAAAGTCTCCCCTAATTCCAAATTGTTAGCCCCAAATTCTATTCTTTTTTTAATAATCAACTTATTTGCCAACTACTACTTTGGCGTGCCTGATCAGTTTATCATTCAGGTAGTAGCCAGCCTCAACAACATCTATGATCTTGCCTTTCATTTCCTCAGTTGGTGCAGGAATCTCTGTAATTGCCTCATGTACATCAGCGTCGAAATCTACATTCATCGCTTCCATTTCCTTTAAGCCCTTCTGCTGCATAATGTTGTGCAACTTATTGAAAATCAATGTTACGCCTTCTTTAATTAAAGCTACATCGTCGGTTGATTTCATCTGCTTTTCAGCCCTGCTCACATCATCAAGTACTACAAGCAGTGACTGGATGATGTCTTTACCCGCGGTTTGTATCAGTTCCAGTCTTTCTTTTGAATTGCGCCTTTTGAAATTTTCGAACTCAGCAATTAACCTGATGTGTTTGTCTTTTGATTCCGCCAACTCCATTTTCAGCTTTTCCGCCTCATCGTCGTTACTCTCCGGCAGATCTACAGTTCCTCTTTCGTCGGTATTAAGTTCGTTTGAAATCACTTCTTCCATTTGTTCGTTTTCTGACATGTTGTCGGCAGTCTCATTATTGGTTTTATTATTATGTGTTGTTTTATCAGTCATAGCCTTCTTTTTTTTGAAAAACATAGTGTTATAGTATTGTGCAATAATTTTGCCAAAGCCATTTTTTAGACAAAATGTCGCACGCTAAAATAGGTAAACTGCCGTTATTAATACCAGGAAGAATAAATTAAGGATACGAAGCCGCTTTGAAAGGTTGGTTGTTAACTTTTTGTATTGGCTAAAACTTTCCGGGAATATTTAATATCTTTCTGTTGAATTTGAACACCTGATTCATCTTAGTAAAATACAGCGTATATGAAAAACAACATAGCAGCCATTATTTTTGCAGTCGCATTTATTGCTGGTGGGCTCATACTGGAGAGGGGGTATAACTATAAATTCAAAAGTCACAATACGATCAGTGTTGCGGGCAGTGCCTACTATAATTTTACCGCCGATCTGATCGTGTGGTCGGCAAGTTTTGAGCGGACTTCAATGGATATTAAGGATGCGTATACCCATCTAAAGGAAGATGAGCATCAGATACAGGCATACATGCTGGCGCACGGTATTGATCAGAAAGAGGTTATTTTTTCCTCAATTGTGAGCGAAAAATTAAGCCAGTCGAACTACAACGCCGATGGCAAGATCATAGGTACAACTTTTAAAGGATACAAACTCACACAGTCGGTAAAAATAGAATCTAAGGAAATAGATAAGGTAGAGAAAGTGAGCCGAGAGATAACCGAACTGCTGCAGGGTGGGATAGAACTAAGCTCGAGCGAACCAATGTACTACTACACTAAACTGAGCGACCTGAAGATCAACCTGCTGGCACAGGCTTCGGCAGATGCATACAATCGGGCAAGCACCCTGGCCAAAAATGCACATGGCAGTATTGGCAAACTTAAAGAGGCCAGCATGGGTGTGTTCCAGATTACGGGCCAGTACAGCAACGAAACTTTTACCTACAGCGGTGCCTACAACACAAGCAGTAAAAACAAGACTGCCAACGTGATCGTGAGAATGGAGTATCAGCTCAATTAGGAGACAATCAGTGCAGCAGTTGGTTATTTGCAGTAGGTTTTATTGATTGGAATTTTCGCGCAAATCCCTTTCAGCTTTTGGTGCTCAGCACAGCCAAATTGTTGATGCATTTCAATGCATTAAGACGCGGTTGCATCACCCTTTTTTCACCCTATTGAAGTCTTCAAATCACCCCGTTTGCGGTATCTCTGTTCTTTGATACGAAGGTAATTTTAACTGGTCTCAAATACTTTCAATTATGAAACAGATAATATTTACCTGCCTCCTGTTAGGGGCAATCAGTAACGCGGATGCTCAATCTGCCATGAACCACGGCAACTGGGAGTCAAACACAAAAAGTAAGAGTAAGGCACATCAACGGGAACCTAACGAATTTGATGGGACAGAAATGATGGTTGAAGAGCGAACAATTACATTTGCCAATTTGCCGGAGGTTAAAAAATCGGCATGGGCAGTAGTTGCCGACGCAAGCGGGGAGGTTATGGTTCAACGAAAGATATCGTCTTCCGAAAATAGTATGGATGTGCGCAGACTCTCACGCGGCGAATTGTACTTTGTTCATATCATGTACAAAGACCAAAGCCAGAAAGGGTTTGTGCTGCATCTATAGGCTCTGCCTGATGCAGTACAATGCTTTATCCCTGAGTCCTGCTATCGATTTCGGTTAAAGGGAAAATATCTTTGACTTTGATCCTGCCATCAATTTCCTGCAGTATGCAGCACTCATTTTTAGGGTCGTGCTCAAAGTAAAGAACCCAGTTGTTGGCAACTGCTTCGTTGAGCAATATGTGTTTCTCCTTCAGTGTGTCCATTGGGCGCATATCGTATGCCATCACCCAGGGCATAGAAACATGGGCGGTGCTAGGCAGCAAATCGGCGCAGTATAAAATGGTTGTGTTTTTGTACTTGATCTGGGGCAGCATCATATTATCTGTATGCCCGTTTACGTGCCTGATGCGGATATTTTTGATCCATTCTTCGCCATCTGCGGCCTCTACAAACTTCATTTGTCCGCTTTCCTGAATAGGCAATATATTCTCTTTTAGAAAAGATGCTCTCTCTCTCTCGTTGGGTGCCAACGCGGATTTCCAGTGAATTTCGTTTACCCAATAAGTGGCATTTTTAAAGGCAGGTACCAATTTATCACCCTCACGAACGATAGACCCACCGCAATGGTCGAAGTGCAGGTGTGTGAGAAATACATCGGTAATATCTGATGTGGTGAACCCGTTTTTTGCCAGATTTTTTTCAATGGAGTCTTCGCCATGGGGGAAGTAATGGCCGAAGAATTTTGCGTCCTGCTTGTTGCCCATGCCGTTGTCGATCAGGATTTTTCGGTCGCCGTCAACAATCAGCAGGCAGCGCATGGCCCAGCTGCACATATTGTTGTCATCGGCAGGATTGGCTTTATTCCACATGCTTTTTGGCACCACGCCAAACATGGCTCCACCATCCAGTTTAAAGTATCCTGCGTTTATTGTATATAGATTCATAAACTATATTGAGTAGAAAATTCGATTGATGATTCGTGTGCAAATTTATTCAATTGGAGGCTAATCAGGAGTTAACCGCAATTATTTATTTCCAGCTGCAGCAGGTATTCTTAATGCAGCAAAAAGTATTGCGGCACCCATGGCAAAAAATGTGATCAATGCGATGATCGCACTGCGCATATCCAGTATACTGTCTATAAACCCAAATGAGATCATACCGAAAACAATGGCCAGTTTTTCGGCCACATCGTAGAAGCTAAAAAATGAAGCGGTATCGTGGGTAGGCGGCATCAGTTTTGCGTAGGTAGAACGGCTGAGTGATTGTATGCCCCCCATCACCAAACCAACGATTGCTGCCACTATATAAAACTGAACCGCAGTGTAGGTATAATAGGCGGCGATACAAACGCCGATCCAGATAAATACAACAAACAGTAACACTTTCAGGTTGCCGAATTTGTCGGAGAGCTTTGCCATTATGTAAGCACCTGCTATTGCGACCAACTGTATCACCAAAATTACACCTATCAGTTGGCTTGTTTCCATTTTTAGTTCTTTACTGCCAAAGAGTGCTGCTGCCAGCATTACTGTTTGCACGCCCATGCTGTAGAAGAAAAAAGCACCGAGATAGGTTTTGAGCACGGGCAACTTTTTCAATTGAGCCGAGACTTTTTTCAGTTCTATAAATCCGCCGGTGAGTACATTGTAACCTGCTTTCACTTCAAGAGGTATGCCTTTTGGTAGTTTGAGAAAGGTGATCTGCGCAAAGCCTGCCCACCATAGGCCTACCAGAAAAAATGACAACCTTGGTGCAAACGTACTATCAGTGATCCCGAACCAATCAGGTTTTAGAACAAATACAAAGCAAATGATCTGCAGCAAAACGCTGCCTACATAGCCGTATGCAAAACCCTGTGCACTGACTCTGTCACGGTCGGCTTCTGCAGCGATCTCGGGCAGATATGCATTGTAAAATACCAGGCTGCCACAATAGCCAAGTGCTGCCAGCGAAGAGCAAATGATACCCAACTCAATAGTACTCGATGTGAAAAAATACAAACAACAACATGCCAAGGAGCCGAGGTAGCAGAAAAGCTGCATGAACCTTTTTTTGTTGCCTTTGTAATCAGCGATTGAAGACAGGATGGGAGAGATGAGTGCAATGATCAGATATGCCGCAGCAATGGAATAATCGAAAAGTGTACTGTTTTTAATATTGAGGCCGAAAAAAGAAACATTGTCGCTGATGATCTTACCGTCTTTGCTTACAGTGGTAATGGCATTGTAGTAGGCAGGGAAAATGGTTGATGTGATCACCAGGTTGTAGGCGGAATTTGCCCAGTCGTACATAGACCATGCCCGGTGCATTGACTTTGATGATTGAACTACAGGAATACTTGCGTTGGTAATTTCCATAGAAATAAAGTAAGGAACGATAATTAAATATAGTACCTAAGGAACGATAACAAAATAAATTAGGCTACCTGCCTTGTTCTTTTTCATTTCTGCTTCGCAAACAAGAACGCGTGGGGTTATTGTGATTGTTTTTATGTATGTCTACACTAAAACTACTCCTTTATAAATCGCCTAACTACATTGCCATTTATTTTTAAGAAATAAATGCCATTTGGCAAGTTCGCTACATTTATCTGTACTGTTTGTGAATTATAGGAACGAGAATATACTAATTGACCAATAAGATTTGTAATGGATATTTGGTTGATATTATTGGTGGCTTCTACATAAATAATTTCATCCACAGGATTTGGAAAAACATTTATTACTTGCTCGCCAGCTAAAGGTACAACTCTTGTGTATGGGTCGCATCCTGCAATTGCCAACGCTTTATTTAATACTTCATCAATATGATCTCTGATACCTTGGCGCGAAGGATAAACTATAGAATCAGGAACTATTCCAATTCTTTGGGTACTGTCTCCATTAGGGTAAAATACTCCCAAATTAGAAAAACCAAAATGCACATCTTGGCTCAAGAACCAATAAGTAATATTTCCGTCAGCACCAGCAGTTTGACTACCAACTTTTATTGACCCTGGCATAGCAGCAAACATCATGCTTGAATATTCTGCAGCACTCTGCGTTTGCTCGTTTATCAATATTATAACTTTGCCGGTATATGGCGTTGGATTTGCATCAGTCCTTAATGAATCGTATTCCCAAAAGAAAGTTCCAGGATAATTGACATCAGGCATTGTGAGTTTAGCGTATTTTATCGGATGAGGATACATTAATGCCCCTAATAACCACGGAGAGTTGTCTTTTGGATAATTTCTTAAATCAACAATAATTGAGGTAGAACTTCTTAAGTTAATGTATGCATCATTTGTTTGAGAGGCATCTATGTTCCCTATATTAATATACCCGGTGTTGCAGTTTAATTTTGTCCACGAAATAGAAGACAAAGAATCTGCAGGATAATACCAATTATATTTAAATGTATCTGGAAATGCATTACATGGAAGATTAAATGTCGATGTGGAACCCGAAATATTTTCAATAGTTAAAGTGGTATTGAAGCCATTGTAGTGATTTAGTAAGTTTGTAGCTATTAGCCTACGAAACACTGACATATTACCAGCTGAATAATAAGGTCTTAAACTATCTTCCCATTGATTTGTGGTTAAACCATCCACAGTTAAAACAGCATCTCCTGGGACAATGCCGGTTACCTGAGATTTTATTACTACATATTTCCCGTTACAATATTTAAGCCTTATTTTAGGTTGATAAAAACCATTAGGCGGAATATAGTATGAGACGTTATAAGTTAGTGAGTATGTGTGGGCATCATCTAATTCCTTACCAATTTTTAGATACAGCATTGCCAATGCCTGGGGTGTTGTTGTATTGTAAACTTTAATAGCATTAGTAAATAAAATAGTTTCAATTGAGGTATCTAAAACGTAATTATAGGGGTTGAAGTATTTCACAATATTCCAGCATTTGTAAAACATTAAAAGCCTGGTGTAAGCATCAGGGTAAGTAGAAACGGTATTTACATTTATTCCAATGCTGTCATGTGGAAAAGCCAACCATCCGCCAGTATGATTAATAGTTCCGGCACTATGATTGTTTACAACCCAACAACTTCCATGCGGCCTGAAATTATTCTTAATTGTGTCTAACTGAATTTGAACATCGCTCCTTAACAACGGTGTGCTTATCCAACTCCAATCCCGATTCCGCTTTAAATCGGACGCAATTGTATCAGGAAAATAAGTTGTTGCTAATGCCATGGGCCCAGCGGCTAACAGCATTGTATCAAGAGCATCATTAAAGGCGTTGCTGGTAGTTGCGCTTTCTACCAACGGCAATGTGTGAAGAAGTACACTATCCCAATTCACTTGGCATGTTGATACCTCTGAATGATAATATTTTACAAAACCCCATACTTTGCAGGTATAAAATAGCTTTTGCTGCATCGTTGGAGTCTGTGCAAGTGCGGCACTGCATATCACACAACCAGCAAGAAGAATAAATAATTTACGCATAACAAAGGTGGTTTAATTTCTAAAATTAGAAAATGTTATCCGATTTTCATTCCTTCTGTAATATAAAGATGATTTGTATGGTATGTTTTACGGTGTGGAAAACTATTGCCACAAATTGTATTCGCTTGTCATACTGGTCTAAATCTGTGGTTAATTGATGTTAAAATATTTATCTGCTAACAATTACTTTTGTAAATTACATAACAAAATTATTTTACTATGCTTACAATCATTTTAGGCGGGTGGGGCGGTGGCAATTGGTTGCCTATGATTTTACCATTAATAGCACTTGTGCTAATAGCAAAAGGTGGTGAGTTACTTGTTAAATATATAAAAAAGAGAAGGCATTCGCAATAGTTGTTCTACAAATAATGGCTGCGACTTTCGGTGGATAGTAACCAATTATTAAATGGCGGATTATTTGTGGAAAACTTCTGCCACAAATTGTGAACGCTCGATTCCAATTTGTGGCAGATACCCACTGCATCCGCTTGCAAAGCAGAAAAGAAAAATAACTTCGGCATCTTGCCCAACTTATTTTGTCAACATTCCTTATATAGAAATGCCACACAAATAGTGTGGCATTTCTGAAATAAAATTAGCTTATTATCAGTGGTTCACAACTATTTTCTTTGACAAAATCTGTTGATTTGTTTTAAGTAAAAGTGTATACGTGCCGCTAGGTACGCCCGATACAGAATATGTATAGGCAGTATATCCGCCATTCATCGGACTATTGTTCATAAAGCGACGGACAACTTTTCCGTTCATATCAATTAACGCCATATCGCCAATTTCCGGGTTTTCCATGTAGCATTTTACCACCATGTCATTAGATGCCGGGTTAGGACTCACATCCAGAATATGCTCTCCACGGTAGTAATTTTGAGGCACGCTCGGAGTGCCGAGCAAAACACTGTCTGCAATAATATTTTCGTCTCCGGGCTGGTAGAAAGTAAATACAAAGAAAACGATCATCATTTCGTCGGTGGTGGCTTCGCCGGCATTAACGTCCTGTGGCGGAGTATGCGGATTCTCGGGGTTGGCAGAAGTATTGTCGTAAAGTGCTTCTGCTCTTAGTTTTGTTCCGGCCTGTATCTTTTTCAGTTTCGGGAACATATAGAATCCCTGCCAGTGGAAGTCCCATTTGTTGATGCTGACGAATTTAGTAGTGTCCCCGGCAGGTGATACTCCATAGCTCTTAATAGACTGGCCCAGCAAATGCATATGCGGGAATGCACCCAACATAGAGATATCTGTAAAGACCTGTGCTCCGGGCATTTCTTCGGCATATGATTTTACAGTGTTGGCCGGTATATGCAACGGACCGCCGATCAAGTTAGTTTCGTAATAGAGTAGTGGCTCCATATATACTTCTCTTACGCCCGCAGTTGGTGCGAAAAAGAAATGAACTTCAGTGCTGTCGGTCAATCCTGCAGAGCCTGCGGGATAATGCACCTGCAAAACCACGTCGGCGTTATGTGGTAACTTTAAACCAAACCCGCTTGGATAGCTCATAGGATCGCTGCCTGGTACCCAAACACCCACCATAGTTGCACTGCTGCTGCCTACGCCGCCAAAGTTGGGATAACCTGGACCGGGCGTTGCTGCATCAAGCGCTGCGCAAGCGCCTGTAGTATCTGCAAACACCAATACGTGGTGCACACATGCCGGGTTACCGGGCACAGCTTCAAACGCTCTTATATATTTATCAGTTAACAGTCCGCTAGGCACTACGAAACACTGATAAACATCTCCGCTTGCGGCGGTAGAAGTATAGGTAGGAATCTTGCAAACCAGATCGGGTACCCCAGGAATCATACCGTGTGCAGAATACACAGGTGCCGGTGGTTGCAGCGCCATGTTGCCGGTTGGCTTGCCGCCATTCACCCAGTTTACTATGGTGCTGATCTGGGTAGGAGTCAATATACGCTGATGCGCCAAACGAGAATAATTTGGATCTGGTGGCCATGGCGGCATTGTTCCGTTCAATACATCTGTCTTGATAGAGCCGGCACGTGCTGCTACAGAGTCGTAGCCAATTAAAGTAAAAGGTGCTATTCCGCCTGCATGATGGCAAGGCGTACAATTATTGTAAATCAGTGGAGCCACATCTGTGCTCCAGACAGGAGTTTGAGCAGACAGGCAAAAGGGTAAAAGCGCAGTTATTGCGCTTAGTAGGAGTTTTTTCATAATCTTCGTGTAGTTAGAACATAAAAATAGTAATTTATTCTCAATCAACGCACTTTTTCGGGATTAAAATCAAATCTGAAATACGCCCAAATAGATTCCGGGCGCGATAAAATGTTTCTTTTTTGAATTAACTTCGCACTCCCTTAGTAAAGGGATACCATATTTTATATCAATAACTATGTTTGATAATCTTAGTGAACGGCTCGACTCGGCGTTTAAGCTGTTAAAAGGAGAAGGCAGGATCAATGAAATTAATATTGCATCTACAGTAAAAGAGATCCGCCGTGCTTTGGTGGATGCGGATGTGAACTATAAGATAGCCAAGGAATTTACCGACAAGGTGAAAGAAAAAGCTATGGGTGAAAAGGTGCTTACTTCAGTAAGTCCTGGCAACCTGATGGTAAAAATAGTGAAGGATGAGCTGGCCGAGCTGATGGGTGGCAGGGAAGAGGAATTGAGTCTGCTAGGTAAGCCTACTGTAATTCTTATTGCAGGTTTACAGGGTTCGGGTAAAACTACTTTCTCAGGTAAACTGGCTAATTTCCTGAAGTCAAAAAAAGGTCGTCAGCCGTTGCTGGTAGCTGCAGATATTTACCGCCCTGCGGCCATGGAGCAGTTGCGTGTGCTGGGTGAGCAGATCAAAGTACCGGTATACATAGAGCTTGAAAGCAAGGATGCTGTATCAATAGCGCTAAACGCTATTGCCCATGCAAAGCAAAATGGCAATAACATAGTGATCATAGATACGGCAGGTCGTCTGGCGGTTGATGAGGCTATGATGAAGGAAGTTGCCGATATCAAAAAGGCGGTTGACCCGCACGAGATACTGTTCGTAGTAGACTCAATGACCGGTCAGGATGCAGTGAATACCGCAAAGGCGTTCAACGACAGGCTTGACTTTACAGGTGTGGTGCTTACCAAATTGGATGGTGATACTCGTGGTGGTGCGGCTCTTTCCATTAAGTATACGGTTGATAAGCCCATCAAGTTTGTGAGCATGGGCGAGAAGCTCGATGCGCTGGATGTATTCTATCCTGAGCGTATGGCACAGCGTATATTGGGCATGGGTGATATTACCACGCTGGTTGAGCGTGCCCAGGCGCAGTATGACGAAGTGCAGGCAAAGAAACTCGAGAAGAAAATACGTGCCAATAAGTTTGACTTCGAAGATTTTAAAGAGCAGTTAGGTCAGATCAAAAAGATGGGTAACATCAAAGACCTGCTGGCTATGATACCGGGGGTGGGGAAGGCGATCAAAGAGATCGATATTTCTGACGATGCATTTACAGGTATAGAAGCCATCATCAATTCAATGACACCATATGAACGCAGTAACCCCGAAGTGATAGACGGCAGCCGCCGCAAACGCATAGCAAAAGGCTGCGGTAAAGACATTAACGAGGTGAATGCCTTTATGAAACAGTTCGATCAGATGAAGCAGATGATGGGCATGATGAACAAAATGAAAGGCGGTGGAATGGGCATGCCTGGTATGATGCCGGGAAGAAGATAGTTGACTGGGTGATTGGTTGATTTGATGATTGGTTGAATAGTTGTTTGGTTTATTGGTTGATTAGGTGATTTGTTTAAGGATATACAAAAGGGCTTTAGGAGTGATTCTACAGCCCTTGTTGTTTTTAGTATTTGAGACGGAATAAACAGTTACCCCTTACTTCAATAACCCTAATCCACCTTCACAAACTTTCTCGCCAAAATACCCTCCGCACCCTTTAACGAAATGTAATAAAGCCCGGATGCAAGAAATTTAATGTCCACATTGGTTTGGGCTGAGTTAATTGGCTGCTGCAACAATATCTGCCCCATGCTGTTGGTGATGGTGAATGAAGTGTATGCGTTTTGTTCAGTTTTTATGGTTAGCTGATTTGTGGCGGGGTTGGGGTAAACACTAACAATGTTCTTATTGTTTACGGTATTATTTTCCACAGCTAATTTTGGCAATGGGTTGTAGTAATAATACCATGCCGTATCGGCAACCTGCTTTACATCGTGGAAATTGACGGCGGGGCAACCACCCTGATTGGTGTCGGTTGTTACCAATGCCATCGCTACTTTTATTTTCTGACCCGGTGAAAATGTAATATCATTTGTTGAAATCACGAACATGCGGTCGCCGGGTGTGTTGCCAGATGAACATTCAGACCAATTGCCTGTATCTGATGGGTCTCCCGGATATACATAGTTTAC
>CAIKOJ010000052.1 GCA_903829015.1 uncultured Bacteroidota bacterium | reverse complement strand
TGAATCTTTAAGTTCACATGGTTTATGTTGTGGTAGCCTTGTAAAATAAATGACCCGTTTTTACACTTAGAGAGTCGACTTATTATGAGGTATTTTCACGTTCGAGTAATAGTTTTTCTTGCAGTTTTATTTTCTCTTAATGGTATTAAGTCGTATGCTCAGCAATTTGCTGCACATAGCACACCTGCCATTTTATCTGCTGCAAATAATTACACTTCATTTACACAAGAAAAACGGTTGATCACCGACGAGGTGACCGCCAACAACAAAGGCTATGAACAGCACCCTGAGTTGGGTCTTTTGTACAATGGTGCGCCCTGCAGTAATTGTTTCGAAATACTGGATAAGAGAACTGAGAACACAAAGACATTTAAAAACACTGGCAACAGCAACGAGGTAATGATGCAGACTGGCTCTGGACCATTGCACTACAAAGGAGCTAATGGTGAGTGGCTGACTATCAAATCTAAACTGCGTCCGGATAATGCGAAGGTGGGTGTATATGCAGCAAGTGAGCAACCTGCACCAATCAGCATAGATATTCAAAACAAGTATAGCTCTATTGGTACAGATGCAAAGAGTTTTCAGTTCAATAAGCAACTGGAGCTTATTTATGTGAAGGCAGACGGCACTGAAGAAATTCTGGGTGGTGCTGATTACTCACATTATACTGCGGGAGATGACGGAGTGTACATTACGAATGCATGGCCGGGGATAGATGTGGAGATGCTCGTGATCCGTGGTGCTATCAAAACGAACTTCCTGATCAATCATGCAATGCCGGCTTATGCAGGTGGCAGTTTGCACGTTAGGGATCATTTTCAGTTATCAGAAGGTTTGTGGCTGAATGTGCATGATGAAGACAAGAAGCATCACAGAGGCGACATGTTTGTGGTGCGCAAGGGTGGGGCGCATGTATATGAGATTTCAGCGGCTGTAGCTTTTGAAAAGGCGGAAGGCAGAAGTACATTGAAACTACTTGAATACCAGGTGGAAGGAAATGTTGTGGATATTGTAGTGCCGGGGAATTTTCTAAACAGGGCTGCTTCGTCTTATCCTGTTGTAATTGATCCTCTGGTAAGTTTCGCTACCAGTTCAACAATTACGGGTTCCAAATACAGTCCAACGTGGACAAGCGGATGTACTTATAACAATGCGGCAACAGTGCCTGCAAGGGTTACTGTTACAGATGTGCAATTCACGTTCCAGTATGTAGCCAGCGGTGGCGCACTCACAAATAACGGTGCTTACGATTTTAGATTAGGTACATGCCGCAGCCCCGCACCAAGCACTTTGTTCTGGAACTGCAGCAGCGGATTGCCCGGAACGTGTGACGCTGTCGGTGCTACAATATTTGCAGGTCAGATTGAGCCATGTATACCGCCACCTATTTGTGCCAACTACGATCTGAACGTAATTTTTGAATTCTATCAGAACTACGCATCCTCCTCGGGCTGTAGTCCAACCTACATTTCGGCGGGAACGCCACTTACCATCACTGTATTCGGGCGGACTGTAGAGGCGACTACTATAGGTGCAACTTCAACTAGTATTTGTCAGGGACAATCAACGACATTGAGTGCGGCGACTTTGTACGGTGTACCTCCTTACACTTATTCCTGGGCACCGGGCGGAGGAACCGGTGCTACTTTTACAGTTAGCCCTACTACAACTACAACCTATACGCTGACAGTATCAGATGCGTGTGGTAATGTAGCCTCAGGTACAAAGATCATTAATGTAAATCCTGTATACGCAATAACAGGGCAAACAACCATATGCTCTGGTGGAAGTTCAACGCTAAGCTGTACTCCGGGTGGAGGAAGCTGGTCGAGCAACAATCTGTCAGTAGCAACAGTTGGTGCTTCGAGCGGTATTGTTACCGGCGGATCACTGGGCACTGCGATAATTTCGTATACTTCTCCAATGGGGTGTATTTCTACAACACCAGTAAACGTGATCTTACCTGTTGCCGCGATATCTGGTTATATGATCGTTTGCCAGGGCAGTACTACAACTCTGAGCGATGTTACACCGGGAGGTACCTGGAGCAGCAGCAATATAGCTATAGGAACAGTTGGTGCGGGATCAGGTGTGGCTGCGGGAATTGGCGCAGGCACTTCAACTATTTCTTATAGCACGACAGCAGGCGCAGGCTGTGTTGCCACGGCTGTATTAACCGTGAATCCGCTGGCACCTATAACTGGTACCGCAAATATCTGCGTGGGCGGAATAACAAACCTTTCTGATTTAGTACTGGGAGGCACATGGAGCAGCAGTAATTCATTGGTGGCGAGCGTGGGCGCATCAACAGGAGTTGTATCTGGTGTATCTGCGGGTACAGCAACTATTACTTACACAACGCCTACGGGTTGTCGTGCAACCATGCCGATAGTGGTAAATCTGCTGAGCCCTATTTCAGGAACCACAAGTATTTGTCAGGGAAATACGTCGTTGTTGAGTAATCTTGCAAGCGGAGGGTCGTGGTCGAGCAGTGCTCCTTCGGTCGCTTCCATTGGTTCGACTACAGGACTGGTAAGCGGCAATGCTTCGGGCATTGCGACAATTACTTACACAATCCCTGCGGGATGCACTACCACAACCAATGTGACAATCAACCCAATCGGGCCAATTACAGGATCGCCGAATCTTTGCGTTGGCGGAACATCTGTATTGAGCAATGTTGGCGGCCCGGGAACTTGGACCAGTAGCAACCCTTCTGTTGCCACAGTAGGCGGAAGTTCGGGTGTTGCGACGGGTGTATCGGTAGGAACAGCAACAATCAGTTATGTATCGGCGGCTGGCTGTACAGCAAATATTGCGGTAAATGTTGGTTTGCCAACACCAATAACCGGCACAACAAATGTTTGTCAGGGTAGCAATACAACTTTATTCAATAGTACGACAGGAGGCACTTGGACCAGTGCTAATCCGTCATTGGCATCAGTAGGTGCTTCAACGGGTGTTGTGTCAGGTGTATCAGGAGGCACAGTTGCTATTTCTTATACCAATCCGTCAGGTTGTACGGTATCAACTCCGGTAACGGTTAATTCAAATCCGCCGATAGGTGGAGCGACAATGCTGTGTGTGGGTGCGGGTAGTACTTTGACCAGTACTGCAGGTGGTGGTACCTGGGTTTCATCAGCACCGGGTATTGCGGCAATTGGTGCTTCTTCAGGTGTACTATCAGGTGTTGCAGCAGGTGGCGCAGGCATCACCTATACAACGCCCGCTGGTTGTGTTAATTCAACAACCGTTACTGTAAATGTTCCTTCACCCATAACAGGCGTTCCTTCTGCCTGCCAGGGTAACACTACCACCTTGAGTAATACTACTCCGGGTGGGGTATGGAGCAGTTCTAATCCGTTAGTCGCAACGATCGTTTCCACAACCGGTTTAGTGACTGGAATTGGGGGCGGAACTACTACAGTCAGCTATAGCTCGGCCGGTGGTTGTGTTGCTACCCAAATTGTAACGATTAATCCAATCTCTCCGGTAACAGGAGCAGGTACTATTTGTGAGGGCGATGTAATCACGTTGAGCGATGCAACTCCCGGTGGTTCGTGGACAAGTTCAGCCCCATCTGTGGCAACAGTTGCTTCTTCGGGCAGTGTGACTGGTGTAGGTGCAGGTAGTGCAAGTATCATATATACAACGGTAGCTGGTTGTACGGCTTCGGCATCGGTAGGTGTTAATCCCGCTCCAGCGCCTATAACCGGCGGTACGCTGGTTTGTGTAACTACAACTTTGAGCGATGCTGTTCCGGGCGGTACATGGTCTTCAAGTAACCCCACAATTGCAGTGGTTGGGCCAACCGGTTTGGTAACAGGAGTGGGGCCTGGAGTTGTTACAATAACTTATACGCTTACGGGCGGTTGTTCTGAAACTGTATTGGTGACAGTTAACCCGCTGACTACAATATCTGGTGTGCCAAATGTTTGCCAGGGTAGCACCACAACACTAACCTATCCTCAGCCGGGAGGTACATGGACAAGTTTGAATCCTGCCATTGCAGTGGTTGGTTCAAATACCGGTATTGTAACTGGTGTAACTCCGGGCAGTGTTATTGTAAAGTATACTACATCTACAGGTTGTGTGGCTTCGGTGATGGTGACAGTGTTCCCGATATTGCCAATAGCCGGTGTGCCGGTGGTATGCCAAGGTAGTACTACGACACTTTCTGATCCAACAGCGGGTGGTACATGGAGTACAGCAGATCCTTCGATTGCAACAGTAGGTGCTTCTACCGGTTTTGTGACCGGAACAGGTGCCGGTACTGTTCTGATACAATACACTACTTCTTCGGGTTGCGCTGCGGGTGTGGTCGTTACGGTTAATCCGCTTGCACCTATTACAGGTACGCCTGTAGTTTGTGAGAGTTATACTTCTGCTTTGAATGATCTTACTCCGGGTGGTACCTGGAGCAGTGTTTCGCCGGGTGTGGCTAGCGTTGATCCTTCAACAGGTTTGGCAACAGGTGTAGCTGCTGGTACAACGACCATCAGATACACAACTACTGCGGGCTGTGTGGCCAATATGCTGTTTACGGTTAATGCGCAACCATCGGCTATTGGTGGCAGTGCTACTGTATGTCAGGGTAATACAACTACGCTTACCAACACAGTACCGGGTGGTACATGGACCAGCAGCAACCCTGCAATAGTTAATGTAACCGGTTCGCTTACTGGCACAATATCTGGTGTGAACCCCGGTACTGCTGATATCACTTATACTACAACAGGAGGGTGCAGTGCCACCAGAACTGAAACTGTTTATCCGCTTTCGCCGATCACCGGACCAGCCAATGTATGTGTGGGTAGTAATATTACTTTGAATGATGCCACCGCGGGTGGCGCATGGAGCAGTTCATTAACGGGTATTGCCACCATTGACCCGACTACAGGTGTTGTAACTGGCATAAGTGCTGGTGTGGCAACCATCAGTTATACCACTAGCCTTGGCTGTGTGGCTACGTTTACTGAGAATGTACATCCGTTGCCATCTGCTATAGGCGGTATACCTAAAGTATGTATAGGTAGTACAACAGTGCTGACGAATACACTATCTGGTGGAGCTTGGAGCACTGCAAATCCTGCAGTTGCTACGGTTGCATCAGGTATTGTAGCAGGCATTACCGCTGACACGGTTAGTATTACTTATGCTACCACATCAGGCTGCTTTGTAAGGATATTGGTAACAGTAAATCCGCTGCCATTAGCTATAACAGGTGTTACATCTATTTGTCAGGGGGAGACTTCTTTACTGAGCGATGCAACAGCAGGCGGAACATGGAGTTCTTCAGCATCTACAATTGCTCCCGTTGGTGCATCATCTGGTATTGTGAGCGGACTTGCACCCGGTACTGCCAATATCAAGTACACGACACCTGAGGGTTGCTTTGCGCTTACCCCGTTTGTCGTGAATCCGTTGCCAACCGCTATAACAGGTACTATGGTGGTTTGCGAAGGTGCTAACACAACTTTGCATAATAGTTTGCCCGGCGGACTGTGGATGAGTGCCGCACCGGCAATTGCTACAATTGGTGCATCAACTGGTGTGCTGGTTGGGATAGCGGCAGGCAATGCGGTGATAACTTATGTAACAGCGGCAGGTTGTTTGGTAACTACTACTGTTACTGTTAACCCAACGCCGGTATTGTCCGGGTCTAATTTTACCAATCCTACTACCTGTGTTACAAGTGATGGTACAATTACTTTGAGCGGACTAGTGGCAGGGCAGACCTATACTATTAATTATACATTTGGCAGTACGCCTGTTACTGTAGTAATCAGAGCAGGTGTAACCGGAAGCATTACTATAACCGGATTGGCAATTGGAACTTATACCAATTTTACGGTTACTAATTTATGGGGTTGTACTTCGGCAGCATTGGCAGGGCCAATAATGCTTGTTAACCCGGCTCCGCCTGCGGTGCCTGTTGCCGGCAGTAACTCGCCATTGTGCGATGGTGCTGAGCTGGATCTTACTGCTACTGATGCTACAAGTGGTGTTACCTATTCATGGTCGGGACCGGTAGGGTTTACGTCTACGCAGCAGTATCCGTTGATCTATCCTGTGCATTTGAATAATGCGGGTACCTATTCTGTAACTGCAACCAAGCTGGGTTGCATATCGGCACCGGCTACTGTTGTGGTAGTGGTTCATCCGATACCAGCGATAACAAAAATATCAGCAATCGACCCAACTACCTGCCAGGGTGCCAATGGTACTATAACACTGGAAGGACTGCTTGCTGGGGTTAGTTATAATGTTCAGTATAGTTTCAACGGCAATCCGGTATCAGTGACAATGGTGGCTGATGGTACGGGTAAAATAGTTATTACAGGTTTGGCGCAGGGCAGCTATACAAACATTAGTGCAACGTCGTTTACCTGCCCATCTAATACAGTCGGTCCGGTAACACTTACCGATCCTAATCCACCACCGGCACCAAAGCTAACCAGCAACAGCCCGCTGTGCAGTGGCAAGACGCTGAGGTTTGATGCTACTGATGCTATTACTGACCTGACTTACGAATGGACGGGCCCCAATGGTTTTACATCTGATCTGAGGAATCCGCTGATAGATGCGGTGACCATGGCAGACTCTGGTTTGTATACTTTAGTGATCAGGCATTTGAATTGCCCTGCGAGTGCATCTGTTAATGTAATTGTATACCCGCCACTAACGCTGACCAATGTAACAGCCAGCCAGGTGATACCCATAGGCAGCAGCGTTACACTGAGTGCAGATGGTGCGACGTTCTACCTGTGGTCGCCGTTTGATGGCTCGCTGGATAACACTAATATCAAAAATCCGGTGGCTACGCCCATGCTTACCACTACCTACATGGTTCAGGGCATGAACGAATGGGGTTGTGCAGACTCGGCTGAGGTAACAATTACTGTAGACCAGATAGTGAATGAGAACATGCCGAACACCTTTACGCCCAACGGCGACGGATTGAACGACATCTTTAAAATTGAAAACATCAAGTTTGATAAGCTGGTGGAATTCTCGGTATTTAACCGCTGGGGACAAATGGTATACCACAACAGCAGCGATGCCACCAAGGGCTGGGATGGCACCTTCAATGGCCAGCAGTGCGATATGGGTGTATACAACTACAGCATTATCCTGGCAGAGCCTACCGGTAAGAATAAGTACTTTAAGGGTACAGTTTCTTTGGTGAGGTAAGGGGTTAATGAATATTTGTTGAACACCAAAAAAAGTTCTTCAAAAAGTTACAGCTGACAATAAAACCTATGAAGGTGATAGTTTACAGACTCAAACCTAATAGAATACAAAGACCCACCTAGGTGGGTCTTTGTATTCTATTATAAAGAAATAAATAACTCGATAGCGTTATTTTACCACAGTCATTTTGCTGGCAATACCGTTGCCAGTGCTGGTTCTAACAATATATACGTATTCACCGGCACTTAATGAACTAACATCTACAGGCATTGTGTGTTCTCCGGCAGATTGTGTTGGGTAAGTTTTAGTCATGACGGTGTGGCCGTTCATGTCTGTTACAATGATCTCAACATCTTCTGTGCTATTCAGCGCCAACCTGATATTTGTAACAGTTGAGGCCGGGTTGGGGTAGTTGCCAAAGAAGGTCAGTCCCTTTTTCGTAACGCCCTGCACGCCTACCACATTGCGCACTCTTACAACAGGGTAGATGTAAAGATTATTGGCAAGGAAGAAATTATCGGTAGCGTTGTCGTACCAGTTTCCGTCATCAAACATGGTTACATTCTGGTTGTTCAATATAGTGTCTGTGCCAGATATAGTGTACAATGCACTCGTTCTATCTCCGTCTGAACTGGTATATAATCCTATGGTGTCGCCTCCAAACGCCAATGGGTCATAAGCAATGGTATAGCCTACAAAGAATGATTTATTCAGATAGGCTGTAGGGCTTGGAAAAAAGAATGTTTTGAAGGTATCGGGCACCGTATCAATATTCGAAATGCCGAGATGGGTAATAGGAACGGTGACAGCTGCAAGTGATGCATCTGGCAAGCCACTATCGTAAACGTTAGTGAAGTCTGTAGAAGATCGATCGGCAACAGACCAGGCATTAAAAACAACAGTCTTTGTAGATGCCGGGTTCACCTTTCCACCAAAAATTGACATTACACCAAGAACCTGAACGTTACTATCTGCCGCATTAAAATCATATCGCTCTGCAAATCCCTGATCTCCCCAATTGTCCATTCCGGAAAGGTAGCCCGAATCGCGTGTGACGGTACCGGCGTAATAAAGCACAGGCACATCGGTAGCATGGGTGTTCTTCAGCACAATGGTGTCACCTGCTGCTGTGGTGCGGTAGTTATTGCCCGATGTAACAGCATGTTTCGAATTCCCTTGCGCATGTTTTCTCACTATTTTCCCGTAAGCTGACCATTGTGCCAGGGAAACAATTGAAGTAAATGCAGTAGCTAATAGAATAAAGTTTCTCTTCATAATTCTTCTTTTAAGTTGACCGCAAATATAGATTGTGATCAGTAAACAAGGTTTAAACGAGCTAAATATATTATTTGTATGAATTCAATTCGGATTTTATGATCTGTCGTGAAATGCCGGGCAAGTGTTTAGTAGCAGATTTTATTTGTGCCCGTGGCTTTCAATCTCCCCATCTGCCATAGTAATGATGCGGTCAGAGCGGCCCGCAAAGTCGGTATCGTGGGTAACGGTAATAAGGGTTTGGCCAAACTCTTTAGAAAGCTGCTGGAAGAGATCGAAAACGATACCTGTATTTTTGGAGTCGAGATTGCCGGTGGGCTCGTCGCCCATAATTATAGCGGGATCGTTAATGAGTGCACGGGCTATTGCCACACGCTGCTGCTGACCACCCGATAGCTTGTTAGCTTTCTTAAGCGCCTGCTCTTCTACGCCAAACATTTTCAGTTTCTCGTAGGCCTTGGCTTCTATTTCTTTCGTTGAAAATTTGCCCAGGCGCATGGCAGGTATCATAACATTCTTCAGGCATGTGAAATCAGGTAGCAAATAATGGAACTGGAATACAAAGCCTATAGATTCGTTGCGTATGTGAGCCAGGTTGTTCAGCGAGAGTCCGGTTACTTGGGTTCCGTTGATGGTTAACTTGCCCTCGTAGTCTGTATCCATTGTTGATAACACATACAGTAGGGTAGACTTACCGCAACCAGACTTACCCACTATCGAAACAAATTCACCCTTCTTTACTTCAAGCGAAATGTTTTTCAGGACCGGCATATCAACCGGGTCGTGAAAGAATTTGGTGATGTTCTCCGCCTTTAATGCGATGTCTGTCATTATCCTCTGATTATGGTTACGGGGTCAACTTTTGATGCTTTGCGTGCAGGAAAAAAGCCTGCGGCAACAGTAGTGAGTACGCCAAAACAAATAGCCTCAACGTAATGTGGTATGTAGAAAGACATAGGTAAATACTTAAGCGTGCCGGCACCAATATAGATACGAGATACACCAAAGGTGATCAGAAAGCCTACAATAACACCAATCAGACCTCCCATAAGGCCGATATAAATTGCTTGCTGCAAAAAGATACTGGTAACCGCCGGGCCCGAAAAACCCTGCGCTTTGAGTATCGCTATCTCTTTTATCTTTTCATAAATGGTCATGTTGAGGATGTTGTAGATACCAAATCCGGCAACCAGCAGCAATACGCCTATCACGGAGTTAAGGATAATGGCCCTGATCTTAAATGCTGCTTTAAGTTGTTCGTTGGCGGTTACCCAATCCTCGGCTTTATAGCCGGTTAGGGTTTCCAGTTCGCGTGCCACTTGCGGGGCGTTGTTGTAGTTCTTTAGGTTGATCTTGATATCGGTTACATAGCTACGGTCTTTGCCCAGCAGGTTTTGCGCTTGTGTAATGTTGGCGTAAGACTTGGTCTCGTCAATTTGTTTCACGGTAGTTGCGAAGATGCCAATCACGCGCATGATCATAGGGCTTCCGGTACCGGAGCGCACAGTAATGTTGTCGCCCACGTGCAGACTAAGCTTATCTGCAATGCCCTTGCCTATAAGTACACTGTTGTTTACACGCTCCAGATCCTGGAAATTGCCAGCAACCATATTGCCCTGCACATCAAACATCCTGTCTTCCTGAGCAATGTTAACGCCTGCTACCGATCCGGTAAGCTGCACACTCCCACTGGTGTAGATAACGTTTGCAGTTACTTGTGGTGTCACTGCATCTATCTCAGAGTTACGCATTATCTGGGCTATTAATCCATAGGGATTGGTGAGTCCCTGGGTTTGCCTGAGCTGCTTGGGGTTGGTGAGTATCTTTACAGATGGGTCTTTCAGAAAGTTCTCGAGCATGTGTGCATCGGCAACTTTATTCTCACTATATAGCCTGATATGTGGTGTGTTGGTAAACGACATTTTCTCGAAGTAGTCGTTGGTGCCCTTCATCAGCGACTGCATGAATATGAACATGGATATTCCAAACATCACCCCCATTGAGGCCACAACGGTTTGCTTTTTCCGGGTGGAGAGGTAGGTGAGGGCGATCTCGGTATTTACGTTCAGTTTCATTGATCAGTTAAAAAGCAAAAGTGAAAAGTTTAGTTATTGATTTCAGCGCAGTTTATCTGGGCTTCACAATTTTGTCGGTTGCATTTAGACCTGTAAGTACCTCAATCCAATCGTCTGATACGATGCCGGTAGTGATGGCCACGGTGTCGTTCTTCTTGTCTTTTTGCACCAGCACTTTGTTGCCACCCATTACAAACTTGTGTGGTATAAGCAATGCGTTATCTTTTTTGTTGGTTATGATGTTGGCTTGTAACTGTGTGCCGGAGATGAGACCCTGCGGATCAGTTACAAACCGGGCTTCAACCTTATAAGACTGCGACGACTCGTTGAAGTGAGGATATATCTTACTCACGCGTGCTTCGTAGGTCTTGTTCTTCTGAGTATTTAGTTCAACAAGCACCTGCTGACCAATTACTATTTTACTAATGCTGCCCTCATCAATATCCATATTGATCACAGTGGAATCAGGATTGCCGAGCTGAGCTACCTGATCTCCCTTGCGCACCAGGTCACCCTGTTTTTTGAATATCTGATAGATTTTACCTGAGCCTATTGCCTGTAGGTTGTAGTATTGGTTACCTGCCTGCGCATTCTGCAACTGCGACTGGCTGTTGCTGAAATCCTGAGATACTTTGTTCGCCGATGCTTTGTAGTTCTCCATTGCAGCTTGATAATTACTTACCGATGATCTGTAGTTCAGGTTGGCCATATCCAGATCCTGTTTGGATACTGAATTGGTAGTAGCCAGTCGCTGGTATCTGGTAAGAGTAACAGAATCGGTTTCCATTTTGATCTTAGCTGCATTTATCTGCGCCTTTAGCTGTAGTAGGGCAGGGGAGGTTGCAGATGCGTTGATACGGGCGAAATCTACATTGGTCTTTGCGATATTCACCTGTGTATTTTGTTGCCTGTTATCCAGCCTGAAGAGTTCCTGCCCGTCTTTTACAATATCATTCTCTGTTACAAAACTTTTGAGAATGTATCCATCAAACATGGCTGTGAGAATGTATGCATCCTTAGGCTCTATCTTGCCCGATGCAAATACTGCTTCGGTTACTGGTCCGGTTTTTGGTGTAGCCTCGTCAAACTTTGGTTTACAAGATGCTCCGAAAATTATTAGCGCGAGAGGTAATATCCATTTTACTGACTTCATACTAAAAAGATTGTTGGCGTATTTTAACCATGTACAGTTGCACCAGCATATCTGATAAACTGTTCAGGTATTGATTTTGATAATTAATATAGTCTGTAAAGGCGTTCAGTCTTTCGTCTATAGTAGAAAGCCCTTCGTTGTATTTGTAAGTAATATGCCGGTAGTTATCGAACGATAGGTTCATGATACGCTCTGCACCTGATTGGTACTCTGTCGCTTTTTTATAAGAAAGACGTAGATTCTCATCATTGATTGCCGATTGCTTGCGCGTATTTTCAAATTGCATTTTGCTTTCGTACCAGTTGATCTTATTTTTCTTAGATTGTAACCAGCGACTACCGCCATTGAAAATATTCCACGAAAGTCGTAAAGTCCAGTAACTGGCCGGGTACCACGATGGGCCTCCGCCTTGCAGTGGTTCAAATTTGTTATCGTTCTGTTGTGTACTGTTATTGTACAGAACACTCAGCGTTGGGAAAAAGTTGGCATTTGCCGCACGGAAATTGCTCAGGCTAATTTGCGACTGGTATTGTGCAATACGAACAGCCGGATCTTCTGTAAATGCTACAGCTGTCTCATCGTGCAGGTTGGTTTGCAAAGTAGCTGTAATGTCCAAAGTGTCACCAACTTCAAGATCAAGTAATCCTTTCAGATTGTTCTTATTGGTTTGTATCTGGAAGCGGGCCGTGATAAGGGTCTGCCCAGCCTTCTCTTTGTTGAGCTTAGCAATGTCCAAACTGGCCAGACTCACTGTACCTGTGTTGTATTTATTGGTCACTGATTGCAGAATGGAATCTGCTACCGACTCTGTTATAACAGCCAGTCTTGCTGCTTCTTTGTTCAGCAGGTAGGCATAATATTGAGTAGCAATCTGCTGGTAGGTTAATTTATGGGAGTTCTCAACAGCCGAGTTGTTCATGGCTTCCGTCTCTTTAGCGATCCGTGCGTTATACCATGTTTGTAGGTTTACAATATCCATTTGGGCACTGAACCCACCATTATAGATGTACTTCTGCCCAAACTGAACTGGCTTGTAGGTGCCTGCAGGTCCGCCAAAGATCTCAGCTGGCATCAAGGTGGTTTGCAACGAAGTGTTGTAAGTGAAAGTGCCATTGACACTTGCCTGTGGTAGAAATGCTAAGTAGGATTGTTTTCTCGCAGACTGAGCCTTGTTGAGTTCGTAACCCGCATTCCTTATAGTTACATTATGAGCATCAGCATACTTCCATAAATCCTCCAGAGAGGAGAAGTTTGTTTGAGCACGGGCAGCAACAGTTACCGCCAACATTAAAAATATTATTTCGATCCTTTTGAACATTTGTATCTTTTATTCTTTGCCTGCTGTATTTAATAACTATTTATGATCACGGTTGCTTCACGCTGCTCATTATGATCGCATTTACCCAAACTGGTATCAGTTTTTTTCGTTCCTCCATTAGTACATTGAATTGCTCTGTACTGATCTTTGTGCGGTTTCTTATTAGCGGACTGGCAACAAATGGGAATATTGTAAGAGAAACCAGGTTCATGATAATATGCACAGGGTTTATTGGTGGTGCTTTCTTTTTTGCAACCAGTTCTTTCCACTGCGTAATGATATACACCTCATCATGTGCCATTTCGTCTACGCCAATTTTTGCTATCAGTTTATTAGGGTCTGCATTGATTTCGTTGAGTATAAACAAAGGAAGCCCGGGATTTTCAATCAGCATATCTATATAGTGGGCAACCAGTATTTCCAGTTTTTCGTTTAGTGTGGTAGATCTGTCGTTCACAATTCCTACAATGCTCTGCATGAACATGTGCAGATGCTCCACCATGATCATGTCAAACAGCTTTTCCTTACTGCGGAAATAGTAATTGATCAGCGCCAGATTATATCCCGACTCTTCAGCAATATCGCGGGTGCGCGTAGCTGCAAATCCTTTACGGGTGAAGACAATGCGGGCTGCTTCTTTTATCTTCTCTTCGGTAGAAGCGTTTTTTTCTATTTTTTGGTCAGTTTTCATTAAATACTACGCAAAGGTAAAATTAAAAAACTGATTTAAACAAAAATATTAATCAAACGATTAAGTTTATTTTTAAGCACAGAAATTTCATACCTGCTGGTGGTAAAAATGCTGGCACAGCATTAATGCGCACTAAAGTGCAATCAATAAAAGATGACTTAAAAAACGGGCGAGATTTCCTTATTTATACACCTTGGCGGTAAAAGTACCTGAAGAGATCGCTACAGTGTCGGTATTTGTGTACTGAAACGTACCACTTACTAAGTTAGTATTCGACGCATTAATTGTGACAGTTCCGTACATCGATTTCTTATACTCAAGTGCTGAATTATAGAAAAACATGTGCGGGTGGCCATAAAAAGAATCAAGGTTATAAGTACCCAGCGCACTAAACCAGTTCTGAATTGATAATTCGAAATAAGGGTAGGAAAGAATAGGTGCTGTGTTATTTAAACTCTGCACTACAAGAGTTGTTCCAGACATAGAGGCCATGCAATTGCCGGCTTCAAACTGGTTTGCTCCTATATTGGCTTTCATATAATAGCTAGTATATGTATGGTCTTTGCTACAACCCGAAAAGATAGCCATACCACCTACAACAAGAACTAATACTAAAATGAAGACTTTATTCATACCGGATATTTGGCATGAAGATAAAAATACTAATCGGGATTGCAAAGAATAGTATTTATATGGAAGAGATTTTTCCTGATTTTATACGAAAACGGCCCAATGATTGGTATAATGTAAAAAGCCCCGAAACCGGAGCTTTTTACATTATAGATTAAGTGTAATAATATTACTTCTTAACAGGTGCTGATACCGGAGGTGCTGCCTGTGGAGCAGGAGCATTTGCCGGAGTTGCAGCTGGTGCGTTAGGATCAACTGGTTTTGGCTTTACAGTACCACGGATATGCAATACCATTGGTGATTGTTTAGCATTTGAGTTGATAGTAACATCTTTCATGATCATACCCTGACGACCCTGAGTTGTATAAGCTACGTGGATAACACCTTTTTTACCTGGCATAATTGGTTCTGAAGGCCATTTTGGCACTGTGCAACCACATGAGCCATGCGCTTCGGTAATTACGATTGGTTTCTTACCTACATTCTTAAATTCGAAGTCGGTTTCTGCCAGTGGACCTTCCGGAACTTCACCGTAGTCGTGCGTTTCTTCTTTGAATTTGAACTCACCCGCATCTGGGTCTACCTGTGGTGCTGCGGCTGGAGCAGCGTTAGCTGGTGCCGGTGCGTTTGCTGGAGCATTTGCATGAGTAGCGCTTGCAGGTGTGTTTGGAGGAGTAGCAACTGGTTTGTGCTCCTGAGCTTTTACCGATACTGTTCCTGCCAAAGAAAGGCAAAATAGTGTGATGAACACTTTTTTCATAACT
Organism: uncultured Bacteroidota bacterium; assembly: GCA_903829015.1. Taxonomy (GTDB): domain Bacteria; phylum Bacteroidota; class Bacteroidia; order Chitinophagales; family Chitinophagaceae; genus Nemorincola. Next base: position 12,635 of record CAIKOJ010000052.1, on the reverse strand, counting down.
GTTGATTTTTGGTTTAAAATTAAAGAAAATTTTTCGTTGTTAATTCGTTTTTATAATTTTTTAACTAAATGGGCACTTTTTAGCGCTGTGTTTACTGCAAAATAAGGCTACCGTAGTTGTTATTAAATGTCAGGTCACAGTCGTTTGTCTGGTTATCACAGCTGGTAGTAAAGAAACCCGCAAGTATATCGCCCTTCTTTTCGCCGGAAATGTAGTTGAAAAACTCCTGGGCGGTTGCTGGTTTTGAATTCTCATTCAGCACAACTGTCTCACCGGTGGTAATCTGTCTGATACGTATCTCCTGAACGTTTGTTTTACAATTGCGTGTGATCTTATCAAACGCTTTATACTTTAACTGACCCGACACATCTGGTTCCAAAACACTACAGGTGGAAGTGGACATTAAATCACCATCAGCACATTTTACGGACTGAATGATGCATATCTCCAAAGCGCCGGTTGTTGCGTTGCAAACAAAATCATGGGTATGATTGTATTTATCGAGTGGCGACTTGTACGCTACATTCATAAATTTAGTCTTTGGCTTTGCCATAGCTATCTTTCCTGCGTTCAATGTCTTTGTATCCATCGTTGTTGCAACCGTTTTTATCTCAGGTTGTAGTTCGCTGGTGTTGTTTACGGCAGTCGCAACTTGAGGGTTATTTACTTCCGGCAATCTTACATTCACAGGCTGCTGTACCTTTTGTTTTACCGTTACCTCGTTATTCTCAGGCGAATAGAACATTACTGTTGCCAACCAGCCACCACCTGCCAGTAAGAGCAATACGGCGGCTACCTTCAGCCAGTTGTACCGGGGCAGGGCAATTACCTTTGCCGCAGGTTGTTGGGTTCTTTCCTTAAATCTTGACCAAGCTGCATCAATATCGACTGCCTGGGTATTTGCGAGGTGCCTGCTTTCTTCCCACAATGTTTTAAAATGATAAAACTGTTTGTTGTTTTCTTCATTTTCGCCCACCCAGCTTTGCACCAACGCCTGTTCCGCGTCTGTGGCTTCGCCAGTCAGGTATTTTGCCAGCAATTCGTCCGATATTTTCCTGTTTTCAGGTATCATAACTTGGCATTTAAATGGTTAACAAACAATAATATCAATACAGGCAAATAATCTAATAATTTCGATCTCAATACTTTCAAAGCCTTACCCAGATGGTTTTCAACGGTCTTTACAGAGATACCCAGTTTATCACTTATCTCCCGGTAACGCAACCCCTCATACCTGCTCATCTGAAAAACAGTTCGGCACTGTTCCGGCAAATCATTCACCGCACTTTCTATTTTAGCCCTCAGTTCCTTAAGTATCAGGTTATCAGTAGGGTTTGTTACTTGTCCTGCGCTGCTTACTGCATCTGCCCTGAAATTTTCTTTTACTTTAGCGTGTTTCAGAAAATTGAGACTCTCGTAATATACCGACCTGTACAGGTAGGCACTCAGCGACTGGTCTATCTTTATCTGCGCACGTTTCTCCCAAAGCTTGTAAAACACATTTTGTACTATCTCTTCAGCGTCATCGTCATCTCTTACAATAGTATTAGCGTAGGCGTGCAAATTCTGAAAGTGTGTTTTGAACACATTTTCGAACTGAGCCGGATCGGCACTTATCTGGTTTATACCGGCCGAACCGTTCTCCATTAGCAAATCTGTAAGTACAGGGTTAAAGATAACAGCTTCTGCCAACCTATCGCATTTGTAGTAAGACAGCAGTATGGAAAAATACCCCTATTTATTAGGTAAAAATAAATATTAAATAAAGAACATCAAGCTTGGTCTTATGTATCATGGAAATTTCTGAGAGATTACATTGAAATTGGGTTTGATGAATGAAGAGTCAATATTTTCAATATGTATTGTTTGTCACGAATAAGTACCTAATACTTCTACTTAGGATTATGACAATAATTGACCAAAGTACGAACCTAATACAGGCAATATATATAGCAATAAATATAAGAGTCATTCCCATCCTTTTTTTTATTAACTTCGTCCTTTAGTATCTATTTTTTAACAATTGGCTTGCGGAAAAGTAACTGTGCAGAGTGGAACAACGGTCGTTGGTGTTTGTAATATATTAAGTTAAAAAATGGAATGACGAAAACCTAAGTGTTTTCCTTCTTCTGTTTTTTATCTTCCTGGATAATGGTTATTTGGTACGCTTGCTCTATATAAACGTATTTAAATGGGATGTGGCAATTGTGGGTCCGGCGCTAGTGGCGCTGCACCTGGTTGCAAAGGAAATGGTGGCTGCAGCACCGGCGGATGTAACCGTCTGAATGTCTATGACTGGCTAAGCACACTTCCGTTGCAGGATGCAGCAAAACCTTACCCTTTGGTAGAGTTTTCTTTCAATAAAGGCAGCAGAAAAGAGTTCTTTAAAAACAATACGCACCATGTGCTGGAAAAAGGCATGTGGTTTGCCCTCGAAGGATTGGGCGGGTATGATATAGGACAGGTGAGCCTTACGGGCGAACTGGTGAAACTGCAACTCAAAAAATATGGCGTAAGGGAAAACGACGTGGTAAAACGTGTGTTACACCCCGCTACCGAAGAAGAACTGAATCTGGCAACCGAGCAAAAAGAGCGGGAAGCAGATATTTTAATTCGCAGCCGTGCAATTTCCCGGAGTTTAAAACTGGACATGAAACTTTGCGAGGTGGAGATTCAGGCGGATGGCAAAAAGGGTACCTTCTTTTACACTGCCGACCAGCGTGTAGATTTCAGAGAATTAATAAGGGTTTACGCCACCGATTTTAAGATGAAGGTGGAAATGAAGCAGATTGGCGCAAGGCAGGAGAGCGGCAAGGTAGGGGGCATAGGCTCCTGCGGTCGTGAACTTTGCTGCAGTACCTGGCTTTCTGATTTTAAGTCAGTAAATACTACTGCGGCAAGGTATCAGAATCTTTCTATCAATCAGACAAAATTATCTGGCCAGTGCGGCAGACTTAAGTGCTGTCTCAACTTTGAGCTGGATACCTACATGGATGCACTGGTAGACTTCCCTGATCATGCCGAACATCTGGAAACGGTTAAAGGCGTGGTTCACTTGCAGAAACGTGATATTTTCAAGAATCTGATGTGGTATAGCTATTCGGACAATAACAAACAATATCCACTGAGCATTACCAGAGTGAAGGAGATACAGAAAATGAACAAGCTGGGCCAAAAGGCTGATGATCTGATGCCTGTGGAGCTGGAAACACGTGAATCAAAGAGTGGTAAGGTAGCTGAAATGGGTTACGTGAATGACGTAGGTTCCATAACGCTTAAAGCGCTTGAAAATAAGAATAAGAAGAAGAAACACAGCGGTAATAAAGGTGGAAATCCTCAGGGCAACAGGCCTTCGGGAGGTGAGCAGCAAGCATCTGGTCAGCCGCCAAGGGAAGAAAACAGACCTAACAGGGGGCCTCAGAATAAAGGCAATAACCGTCCTCAACAGCCGGGTGGTCAACCGCAACCAAACAAAGCGGCGCAGCCATCAGGCGAACCAGGCCAGCAACAACCTAGGCAAAATCAAAACAGGCCGCAGCAACAAGGGCCAAGGCCTCCAAAGCAGGCAGGCAACCAGCCAAAACCTGAAGGCCAACCCGGACAGCAGGCAAAACCTCAACAGAATCAGGGTCCCCGACCAGAGGGTGGACAACCTCGTGAAAATCGTGGACCAAGACCAGAAGGTGCACAGCCTCGTGAAAGCCGCGGACCAAGGCCGGAAGGCGGGCAGCCGCGCGAAAACAGGGGACCAAGACCTGAAGGTGGACAACCTCGTGAAAACAAAGGCCCAAGGCCTGAAGGCAACAATCAACCGCGTGAAAACCGTGGGCCACGTCCTCAGCGCAACCGACCACCTAGGCCCGAAGGAGGTGGAGGCAATCCTGCGCCAACAGGAGGTGATACGCCTTCTTAAAGTGCATGTTTTGTTTGACTTGGGTTAGAGGTTTATTTACTTCAGTGCTTTAAAACGGAATGATAATCCGATAGCTACGTAGTGGTGAAGCATTGCTTTGTCTAGGCCGCACGCACCCGATATGTCGATCTTTACATCGTTATTGATGTAGTAGGCTGCACCAAGTGCAAGGTTATGGTCAGGAAGTTTATCTTTGGCCACAAACCCAAAAGCCTCTACATAGGCGTACCACGATTTACCAATATTAAATCCGGGCGAAAAAGTATAGAAATAAACCGGACTGCTATCGTCGCCATCCCAACTTACACCTACGTTGTATCCAATTCCTGCAACCTTGCTTATTGTGTTCTGGCATGTGAACCTAAAGATAAATGATGGGTTAGCTGGCTGGTATTCTTTGGTTGCAGCAAACGGCAATCCAACATGTGCGATCACAGAGGTTTTAGGTATCCATTTTTTTTCTTCAAACAAAGCAACTTTTGCACCGATTTCAACCGGTTCAAACCCAGTTTTTTGTTTTTCAGCGTGGGTAGGTAGCTCAGTAATGATTGGAGCCTCTACCCGTAGCTCTGCTTTTCTGCTGATCCCGTATTTATATAAACCAGCGGGTTGAACGTATACAATAGTTCCATCTTTATAGGATTCTCTGTTGAAACCAAGTTCTACCTGAAAGTACTTGAAAGGAGTTGTAGTTGAAGATTCCGTTTGGTCGGGGCGGTCGGTGTCTATGCGATCCGGAGGAAGTTTCCCTATGCTTTTTATGCTCTGTATTTCATCGTTGTTTTCCTGTTGGGCATTTGAATGCAGTGGACAAATTATTAATAGCACTATTGCAACGCAATGCAGTGGGTTTTTGATATTATAGATATTAAACATTATCAATAAATTTTGTCAAACATAAAAATTAAACATGACACTGCAAAATATTAAAATTAGGCAAGACTAATAAAAAATATTGCCTCGAGTTAATTGTTGAAAATTGACACTTCTTAAATGCAAAAGACCATTGTTACCGTTAGATTAACTTTTACCGGGCTTTAATACACTAATGGGATTTTATGTGAAATTCCCTTAAATTGCATATAGTTTGTTCAGGATGAAGTGTGTACCTACATCTTGTATATGTAAGCAGAGTGTGTAATGAGAACGATATTATTTCAGGATCTGGGGAAAGTGGCATACGACGTTGCCTGGGATTATCAGGAAGGTCTGTTGCAATCAAATCTGCGTATTAAAGCTGCCAGATTTAATAGCGCAGAAGGAGAGGGTTTGACTGATGAGGTAACAACAGATCATTTATTATTCTGTGAGCACCCGCATGTATATACTTTGGGTAAGAGCGGCCATATGGAAAACTTGCTGCTTAATGACAGGCGAATGCAGGAACTGAATGTATCGTTCTTTAAAACCAATCGTGGCGGTGATATTACCTACCATGGTCCGGGGCAGATAGTAGGGTATCCTATACTTGATCTGGAGTATTACGAGACTGATCTGGGCAAGTACATGCGTAATCTGGAGGAAGTGATCATTCGTACCATTGCGCACTATGGGATTGAAGGAGGAAGGTTGCAAGGTGCTACCGGCGTGTGGCTGGATGCAGACGTGGCTGGCAAGGCAAGAAAGATATGCGCTATGGGTGTTAGGTGTAGCAGATGGGTGACCATGCATGGGTTTGCATTGAACGTAAATACAGACCTGAATTACTTTGGGTACATTGTGCCCTGCGGAATTACAGATAAGAGTGTAACCTCCATAGAAAAAGAGGCTGGCAGAAAGATCGATGAGCAGGAGGTGAAGGATATCTTAAAAAAAGAATTTGGCTCAGTTTTTGCAGCTGAGATAATAACGAATGATGTTGAAGCGTTTTCTTAAAGCGAGAATATAAGTCGGTTGAAATAAGCAATTTTGGCAAAGAGAAGGATCACATATTATTGGGGCGACAGAAGCCTGCTGATCAGGTTGGGGAACCGCACGCAGCCACGCATACGTGCGTTGTACCTGTGTGAGTTTCTGGTCACATCCGGCATGGCTACCATCTTTCTGCTGCAGTGTATCCCTTTCAGGCATAGTGTTGTAAACTGGATCGCTTCTGTTGGTGCGGCAATATTGTACATGTTGTCAGCTTACCGGTTTTTGGCGCGGTTATTTTTCTCAGAGCGTATACTAATGGATCAACATTCTCTTACACTGGTAAAGAAAACCATTTTTGCACAACAGGTACGCAGGTACGATTGGCGCAGTGTAGGTATGCTACATTACGAAGGTAAAACACCTAAGACCGATCACCCGCTCAAGGGTAAGAGCTTTGACTACTTCGGTTTTGAAACACAAGAACACTTGATACAGAGTCTGCACCACGATGGTAATTTGTACTTCGATACTCTTGATGGTCGTGTGTACTTTGGTGCTGGCGTATACTCGTGGGATGCCGAAGAAATGGTGCAGATGATGAAACTGTACAATGGTAATTCACTGCAACTTGGTCCCGAGTGGAAAGAGATGCTGCAGGAGACGCAAAATTAAGCCGCCTTATTTGTTGGGTAGAATGGTTATAAATCCCGATTCCAGTTCCGTGTAGTCCTTACGCAGAATGAATTTGTAAACTCCTTTATGCTGAAAATTCCGTTTGTCCAGAATGATCTTTGTGCTGTTTAATTTGGGTACTTCAATGATCATGTGTTTGTCTTTATCATAGAATTTTATTGAATAATGGTGTGTTTCTACATCTTCTGGCAGATCCATTCGTACGTGCCCTGATTCAGAGTCAGAATAGACGTATTTCGACCTGATAAAAATTGGCGTATTGTCGTTGATCTCGTCGTAAGAATAGTGGATCTTAGGCTTCGGTGGCGCGGGCTTTGTGGTCACATTACTGTCCGCAGCAAATGTGATGGCAACCACCGGAAGCGCATGGGTTTGCTTCTTTACGGTATCTGGAGACTTCGCTTTATTTTTTTCCGAAAACGACGACTCTAATTGTGTCGCAGGTGGTTTTGTCACAATAGGTTTGCTTTCCTGGGTCTCAGTTGGTTCCTTTTGAGGCAGCTCTTTTGGTTTTTCCCGCGATGGAGGCGGCACCACAATAGTGGTGAAATTACTGCGCCAGTTGAGCCCGGTACTAAAAACTATGGCAAGTTTGTAATAGTATCTACCGGGGCTTACCTTCTTGTCGGTATAGTCGTTGATCCCTTTTGCCGGTTTTTTTACATAACCTATTATTTCAAAATCGTTCAGGCTATCGGCTGATCGCATAACAGTGATCACTTTTATTTTATCGTACTGGTTCTGCCACGAAATGATCACATCTTTATTTTCGCAGGTGGCAGCTATATCGGGTAGGGTTGGCTGGGCAAAGGAAACAGCGGAACACAAGAGAAAAGCAAATAAGAATACGATCATTAGCTTATGCACCTGCACACCGGAAAACCGAAGGGTAGATCCCGATATGCTGCTAAGCCGGAATGTAAAGCTGAATGTTGCCAAATAAATGAAATAATTAAAGTAAAGCCGCGCCCCTGAAACTAAAGTTCCGGATTCCGGGACACAATTGGTCAAATATACCAAACCTGCTATAATTTTTGCATAGTGTGTGAGTTACCGGGTGATATTGCAACATGATTTATGATGGAATCAACTATTTAATTATCTTAGCTGTTCACGAACACAAATACTATTCATGGGAATTTTCACAAAGAAACCAATAGCCCAACTGATGCAACATTCATCAGAGGGTGAGAGTGGCCTTAAACGTACATTAGGGCCCGGAAATCTTATTGCTCTGGGCATAGGTGCCATTATAGGCGCCGGTCTGTTTGTTAGAACCGCTGCAGCGGCAGCTAACTATGCCGGCCCTTCTGTAACTATAGGATTTATACTTGCGGGCATAGGGTGCGCCTTTGCCGGCTTGTGTTATGCCGAATTTGCGAGCATGATACCGATTGCAGGTAGTGCTTATACCTATTCATATGCTACAATGGGTGAACTGGTGGCGTGGATCATTGGCTGGGATCTGGTGCTGGAATATGCTGTGGGCGCGGCAACCGTGGGTATTGCCTGGAGCGAGTATTTGAATAAACTATTGGAGAGATTTGGAATGCATGTGCCGCTAGAATGGTGCCACTCTCCATTCGAAGTATTTAAGAACGAGGCAGGTGTTATGCAGCACGGTATCATGAATGTGCCTGCACTTTTTATCATCTTCATGATCACTATGCTGCTCATAAAGGGTATAAAAGAATCAGCGGTGGTAAATGGTATCATCGTTATATCTAAAGTAGCTATTGTAATATTGTTTATTTGCTTTGGCTGGCATTTCATCAATCCCGTAAATCATACTCCTTACATTCCTGATCCATCGACCTATACAGATACACAGGGGGTGGTACACAGCTATGGTGGTATATGGGGTATACTTGGTGCAGCAGGCACTGTATTCTTTGCATTCATAGGTTTTGATGCAGTATCTACCGCAGCGCAGGAAGCAAAGAACCCCGAAAAAGATATGCCTATAGGTATATTGGGATCGCTGGTCATCTGTACTATTTTGTACATCTTATTTGCGCACGTGCTTACCGGTGTTGCAAGTGTAAACGATTTCAGAACTGTTGGTAGGGAAGCATCTGTAGCTTATGCGGTGCGTACCTATATGATAGGATATGGTTGGCTTGCCGACTTTGTAGTTGTCGCTATTTTGTTTGGCTTCTCGTCTGTAATACTGGTAATGTTGATGGGGCAGTCGAGGGTGTTTTACTCTATGAGTAAAGACGGACTGGTGCCTAAAACGTTCTCTAATCTGCATCCAAAATTCCATACGCCTCATCATTCCAACTGGATATTCTTGGTACTGGTAGGTGGTTTCGCAGCATTTGTGCCCGGAGATATTGTTGGCGATATGACCAGTATTGGAACACTGTTTGCGTTTGTGCTGGTTTGTATTGGAGTATGGATACTGCGTGTTACTGACCCCAATCTTCCACGAAAATTCAAAGTACCTATGGTGCCTGTGGTATCAACCCTGGGTGTTGTTGTATGCGGAGCAATGATGGCCGGCCTCGGCTGGACCAACTGGGCAAGGTTGCTGGGTTGGCTGCTCATTGGTTTGGTGATCTATTTCGGGTACAGTAAGAAACACAGCAAATTGAAATAGTTGATTGATTAGTTTATAATTTTTTAAGTTCATTAAACTTATTTGTAAGCAGATAGTCTTAATAGAACAAAAACTGAAAACTATGATGTACAAAACAATTCTGAAGAACAGTGCTGTAATAGTTATTGCAGCCACTCTTGCGCTTACATCGTGTAAGTCTAAGAAAGATACGGTTACGCCAACACTAACCAGTGCCGACGACAATGGAGGGTATGCATCTGATGCGGCAAAGCTGGATCAGAACAGTAATGATGTGATATCGATAGCCGATGTAGCAGGTACTTCGGGTGGTTCTAATTTGAGGACCACCGCAACAACGCTGGGCGGGTGCGCTACCGTCACGAATGACACAATTTCAACACCTCATCTGTTAACGATTGATTTCGGCACAACAGCATGTACGTGTGCCGATGGTAAAACACGCAGCGGCAAGATACTTGTTTCATATTCTGGTCGTTACAAAGATGCTGGTAGCACACATACTATTACTACAAGCAACTATTACGTAAATGGCCTGAAGACAATGGTTCACAAAACAGTAACCAATGAGGGGATGAATACTTCGAGCCAGTATTGGTATACCGTTACAGTTAATGATACAATAGTACTTGGTGTTGACAGCATGATCAGTTGGACTGGCAGCCGTACACGTACCTGGTTTGCTGGTTATGGCACCACCGACAGGAGCGATGATGTGTATCTGATTGGAGGTACTACTGTATTGAGGCGTGCAAATGGTAACGTATTTACACATGCTATTTCTTCTACTAATCCGTTGAAAGTAGCATTAGCCTGCAGATGGATAGAATCTGGCTCAGAGACTATTTCTAGTACCTCTTTTGCCGGTGGTGACCGTGTGCTTGATTTCAGCCGTGGCGGTGGTGGCTGTGATGCCCTGGCAACGGTTACAATAGGCACCCATACTTACGATATTACACTGCATTGATAATGCCTATAAGGCGCAGGAATTATGAGGCGGGATATTTTCCCGCCTCTTTTTGTAAATTATGCTTACATTGCATTGTAAATTATAAAAATCATGGACGCTAAGAAACCAACAAAAGCAGGACCGGTAAGACTTCCTTCAAAACCTATCTCTTTTTCAGGTCAGCCATTAGCCAAGAATGCCAAAGCCGGCAAAGCCACCGTTAATAAATCAAAGAAAGGTGGTGTAAACCTGATGCGTAAGCTCTCGGGCATGTAGTTTAATCTCGTAATTTCTGGGTGTATAATTAATAAGAAAGAGCCTCAATTCTTTTTTATTATATGATTTTGTTTGCTTATCTTGCTGCAAAATTGACTATCATGCCCCACTTCCTGTACAATGCCTATCGGCTATGGATCCTTGTCTTTGTCTATTCCCTGTTTTTTTTCTCACGAACTGATGCACAGATCATAACCACAGTCGCCGGTAACGGCACCTCTGGTTACAGCGGCGACGGTGGCCCTGCCACTTCGGCTATGATCTATTGGCCCTATACTGTAGCTTCAGATATGGCAGGGGGATTTTACATGGGAACCTGGTATGGTGGCGGTGGTTATTCCCGAATACGCAGGGTGGATTATACGGGAACTATTAACACTTATGCGGGTACCGGTACAAGCGGTTTCAGCGGCGATGGCGGACCGGCTTCGGCCGCACAAATATGGGGTGGTGCTGTGGCTACAGATGCTTCGGGTAATCTGTATATAGCAGACTGGTACAATGGCAGGATCAGAAAAGTAAATACATCCGGTATCATAACCACTTTTGCGGGTAACGGAAGCTCCGGCTACTCTGGCGATGGAGGACCTGCTACATCTGCTGCTTTGGGGTATTCCACTTCCACAGGCTGGGCGGGTACCGGCATAGCTTCCGATCCGATTGGGAACGTGTATATTTATGTTTGGGGTTATAATAAGGTCCGTAAAATAGATACTGCGGGTATCATTACTACTATTGCCGGCACCGGTACCTATGGGTCCAGCGGTGATGGCGGCCCGGCCACGTCGGCCACTTTTGGATATCTATATGGTATCGCGGCAGACGGTTCAGGCAATGTATTTCTTTCCGATTGGAGCTACAAGCATATTCGTAAGATCAACTCCTCGGGTATCATCTCTAATTATGCCGGCAATGGTTCCGGAGGCTACAGCGGCGATGGCGGACCTGCAACAGCGGCCACTATACAAAGTCTGGGTATTGGTGTTGATGGTGGCGGTAATTTATATTTGGCTGATTACGGTAACAACCGAGTTCGTAAAATTGATCCTACCGGTACCATTACAACTGTTGCAGGTACAGGTGCGATGGGTTTCAGCGGTGATGGTGGTCCGGCAACTGCTGCAATGGTAAATTATTCCTGGGGCGTAGGTTGCGACCCTGCAGGTAATGTATTGATCAGTGATACCTATAACTGGCGCATCCGTAAGATCAATAATTTCAATCGCCCTGTATGGTTTACTACAGGTGCAACGGCTAATATCTCGGTTTGTCAGAACAGCCTCGGTGATTCCATTAACTCGACACTTGCAGTTATGGATTCTGATATATACCAGGCTGAGATATGGAGTGTGCTTACGCCACCAGCGCATGGAACGGCTGTTGCATCGTGGATGGGTATTTCTACAGGTTTTACAATGTTTCCTCATGGTTGCTATTATAAGCCAACTACGGGTTATACAGGTCCTGATGCTTTTCAGGTACGTGTTTTTGACGGGTTTATGTACGATACACTGACCGTGAATGTAACCGTAAATCCGTTGCCAGGAAGTATTACTGGTTCTACTTCATTCAGTACATCGGGTTATACCACGCTTAGTTCTACGCCGGTTGGAGGTACGTGGAGCAGTGGCAGCACCGGTATAGCCGCAGCAGGTGGCACGTTAGGCGTGGTCACAGGTGTATCTGAGGGCAGTGCGCCCATCAGTTACACACTGGCAACCGGTTGCAGACAAATAACAACAGTCAATGTATTCCCTTATGCAGGCCAGACCATCATGACTGTTGCCGGTAACGGTACCGCAGGTTACCTATCAGATGGTGTTGCAGCAACATCCACACGCATTAATCTGCCTTATGGAGTAGTAACCGATGCTGCAGGTAACTTTTACATTGCAGATACGTGGAACCACCGTATAAGAAAAGTTAACTCATCGGGCGTGATCTCAACGATAGCCGGCACAGGTACAGCAGGCTTCGGCGGCGATGGCGGAGCTGCAACAGCAGCAACGATCAATACCCCGACGGGCGTAGCCATAGACGGCAGTGGCAATATTTACATTGCTGACCAGAACAATCAAAGGATCAGAAAGATCAACACCTCCGGTATTATCAGCACCTTTGCGGGTAATGGAACGGCAGGTTTTGGCGGGGACGGCAGTGCGGCAGTATCTGCTAATCTAAACCTGCCTACAGGTGTAGCCACAGATGCTGCAGGCAATGTGTACATAGCCGACCAGTACAACAACCGCGTACGTAAAGTCAACACCTCAGGTATCATCAGCACCTATGCCGGTAATGGCGCAGGTACCTTCGGCGGCGATGGTGCTGCTGCAACTGCAGCGCAAATGTACCATCCTACAGGTGTATCG